>NZ_JBHTSF010000020.1:0-86670 GCF_042795295.1 Streptomyces sp. NPDC056486 | reverse complement strand
CGGGTCATAGGCCGGGGTCTTAGCCCTTGCCCTTGACGCCCCTCGCGAGGTCGTCGTCCAGGTCCTCGTACGCCTTCGCGGCGCTGGTCAGGAACTTGCCCATGCCCGTGAGGCCCTCGATGGTGTCCTTGGCGCCCTTCTTGAACTCCTTGAAGGAGTCCTCGAAGGCCTGCGAACCCTTGCGAGTCGTGTAGCCGTTCTTCACCAGGTTCTCGATGAAGCGCTCGAGAGCGTCGAGCTTCTCATCGATCTTGTCCTTGGCGTCGTTCAGCTTGCCCGCCGCGGTCCGCATCTCCTCATAGGTGATATCGGCGTCTTTGGCCATGTGGCTTCACATCCAATCCAACTCGCCGCAGGGCCATCCCCCTTGGCTCCTCAGTGCGGGCCGCTCGAAGGCTGTGCAGCCGCTCGTACGATCTTCCGCTCTTGAGTCAGCAGCTTACGGGTGGGGCAGAAGTGAGCACACCCCGGTTGAGTCACAGCTCTGCTATGAGCTCACGCACAGCCCGTTGCCTCCGGGAAGGGTGGAGCGGCTATCGTCACAGGCACTGTGGACAGTCTCACAGGCACTGTGAACCAGCCATTGTGACCGCGTTTCGGAAGCGGTCGCAGCGGGCTGAACGGGAGGACGATCGTGCGCCTGACTCTGACCGTCGTCGATCCGCTCGGCGGCGCCAACGCCGACGTCGTGCTCGACGCCGATCCTGAGTCCTCCGTGGGGGACATCGCAAAGGAGCTGGCGTCGCACGTCGGGTACGGCGGCGGCGACGCTCAGATCATTCCGATCGGCGGGCATCAGCTCCAGCCGGGCACCGGCCAGGGCGGGGCACCGATCGTCTTCGTCGACGGGTATCCCATCGACGCCGCCGCCACCATCGGGACCTCCCCGCTGCGCGAGGGCGCCGTCGTCAGCCTGCACGATCCCGCGGGCTGCCTGCCCGGCGAGCCCACCGGCCTCGTCGAGTTGCGCGTCGCGGGCGGACCCGTGGCCGGCGCCGTGCACCGGCTCGGAATCGGCCGCTACGACATCGGCAGCGGGCCCGCCTCGTACATCCGCATCGATGATCCGGAACTGCCCGCGCGCGCCCTGACGTTGTCAGTTGCAACCGATGGAACCTGCCAAGTCGCCGTACATGGTGACATAGACGGCGTGACCCTTGAGGGAAAGCCGTTCGGTGAGGTCGAGGACACCGAGAAGGACGAGAAGGGCGATAAAGCCGCCTCTAAGAGCGGTAAGAAGAATAAGGGTGACAAGGGCGCGAAGTCGCGGGACAAGGGCGACAAGCGGGATAAGGGCGAATGGCCCCTCGGAGCTCAGATCGCCCTCGGCAATACCCTTCTCGAACTCGACCGCTATACCCCGCCCAATGCCGCTCTGAAGTGGTCCGACGACGGTTCCGGACTCGATTACAACCGGCCTCCCCGACTGCGTCCGCCCGAGCGGCAGACCAAATTCAAGCTGCCCAATGCGGTACGCGATTACGAGGCCAGGCCGCTGCCCTGGCTGATGGCGCTCACGCCGCTGGTCGGTGCGGTCGTATCGGCGATGATCTTCCAGCGCTGGTACTACCTGATCATGGCGGCGCTCAGCCCGCTGATCCTGTTCGGCAACTACTTCATGGACAAGAAGCACGGGCGCAAATCCCATGCCAAACAGGTCAAGGAGTACAACGAACACAAGGAGCGGATCGAGAAGGACGCCCAGGAAGCCCTCGTCGCCGAGCGGCTCGACAAGCGGCAGGCCATCCTCAGCCCGGCCGGGATTCTCTCGCTGAGCACCGGGCCCCGTACGCGGCTGTGGGAGCGGCGGCGTACCGACGAGGACCATCTGCTGCTTCGCGTCGGCACGGGACGGCTCGACTCCGAGGTCGTGCTCGACGACCCCGAGCAGGACGACCACAAGCGCGAGGTCACCTGGAAGATCGAGGACGCGCCCGTCGCGCTCTCGCTGCGCAAGCTCGGCGTCATCGGCATAGCCGGGCCCGGCGACTCCGCGCAGGCGCTCGGCCGCTGGGCGGTCGCGCAGGCCTCGGTCCTTCACAGCCCGCTCGACGTCCAGTTCTACGTGCTGACCGAGAACTCCGCACGGCAGACCTGGGACTGGACGCGCTGGCTGCCGCACTCGCGGCCCTCCGGGGCGCAGGACGCCAACGTACTGATCGGGACGGACGCCGAGACCGTCGGATCCCGCATCGGTGAGCTCACCCAGATCCTCGCCGCCCGCCAGAAGGCCGCCAAGGAGAACAACAACCGGCAGGGCGGGGCCTCCTTCGGCGACCCCGACATCGTGGTCGTCTGGGACGGCTCACGGCGCCTCCGGTCCATGCCCGGTGTGGTGAAGCTGCTGCGCGAAGGGCCCTCCGTGTCCATGTTCGCGCTCTGCCTCGACGCCGAGGAGCGGTTCCTGCCCGGCGAGTGCCAGGCCATCGTGATCGCCGAGCCGCGGCCCGAGGAGATCAGCCTGCCGACCCGGGGCGCGGACACCGCAGCCCAGGCTCCCGCCGCCCCCGGCGGCTTCCCCTCCTTCCAGGCCTGGCACTCCACCGAGGCCGAGAGCAGCGAGCAGGACGTCGAGAAGCCCCTCGAACTGCGGCTGCGCGTCGAGCAGACGGGCGCCGCCCGCATCCGTTCCGTACGCCCCGACTTCGTCTCCCCCGCGTGGTGCGGGCGGCTCGCACGTGCCCTCTCCCCGCTGCGCGACATCAGCGGCGAGACCGAGGACTCGGCGCTGCCCAGCTCTAGCCGGCTGCTCGACGTGCTCCAGCTCGAACCGCCGACGGCCGACCAGATCACCGCGCGCTGGCGGATGGGCGGCCAGTCGACGATGGCCGTCCTCGGTGAGTCGTACGACGGGCCCTTCGGCATCGACATGCGGCGGGACGGGCCGCACGGCCTGATCGCCGGTACGACCGGTTCCGGTAAGTCGGAGCTGCTCCAGACCATCGTGGCCGCGCTCGCCGTGGCCAACACCCCCGAGAACATGACCTTCGTCCTCGTGGACTACAAGGGTGGGTCCGCCTTCAAGGACTGTGTGAAGCTGCCGCACACCGTCGGCATGGTCACCGACCTCGACGCCCACCTCGTCGAGCGGGCACTGGAGTCCCTCGGCGCCGAGCTCAAGCGGCGCGAGCACATCCTCGCCGCCGCCGACGCCAAGGACATCGAGGACTACCAGGACCTGGTGCGCCGCGATCCCTCGCACCCGCACGTGCCCCGGCTCCTCATCGTCATCGACGAGTTCGCCTCGATGGTGCGTGACCTGCCCGACTTCGTGACGGGGCTCGTGAACATCGCCCAGCGAGGTCGTTCCCTCGGCATTCACCTGCTCCTCGCCACCCAGCGCCCGAGCGGTGTCGTGTCTCCCGAGATCCGCGCCAACACCAACCTCCGTATCGCCCTGCGCGTGACGGACGGCGCCGAGTCCAGCGACGTCATCGACTCCCCCGAGGCCGGCCACATCTCCAAGAGCACGCCCGGCCGCGCCTACGTCCGCCTCGGTCACGCCTCGCTCGTCCCCTTCCAGTCGGGCCGCGTCGGTGGCCGCAGGCCCGGCGCCACCGACCCGGCACTCCTCGCCCCCTGGGCGGGTCCGCTCGGGTGGGAGGACCTGGGCCGCGCCGCGCTCGTGAAGCCCAAGGCCGAGGCGCGCCAGGAAGAGGAGATCACCGACCTCAAGGTCCTCGTGGACGCCGTGTGCGACGCGAACACGACGATGGGCATCCCCGCCCAGCACAGCCCGTGGCTGCCCGCGCTCTCCGAGACGCTGCAGCTCGACGAGATCCCGCTGCCTGCCGCGAGCGACAAGCCCGGTTCCCTCGCGCCCGCTCCGTACGGCCTCGAGGACATCCCCTCCGACCAGGCGCGCCGCCCGGTCGTGGTCAACTTCGAGACCTTCGGGCACCTGCTCATCGGCGGCGCCCCGCGCAGTGGCCGCTCGCAGATCCTGCGTACGCTCGCGGGCTCCATCGCCCGCACGCACTCCTCGGCCGACGTGCACCTCTACGGCATCGACTGCGGCAACGGCGCGCTCAACGCACTGACCCGGCTTCCGCACTGCGGCGCCGTCGTCAGCCGTAACCAGACCGAGCGCGCGGTGCGCCTCGTCACCCGCCTCAAGGGTGAACTGACCCGCCGCCAGGACCTGTTGGCCGACAAGGGCTTCGCCGACATCGGCGAGCAGCGGGCCGCGGCGCCCGAGGAGGAGCGGCTCGCGCACATCGTCGTACTCCTCGACCGCTGGGAGGGCTGGCTGCCGACCCTTGGCGAGTACGACCACGGCGAGCTGACCGACGAGCTGCAGGCGATGATGCGCGAAGGCGCGAGCGTCGGCATCCACCTGGTCATCACCGGTGACCGCCAGGTCCTCATCGGCCGCATGGCCTCGCTCACCGAGGACAAGTACGGCCTGCGGCTCGCCGACCGCTCCGACTTCTCGATGCTCGGCATGAACGCGCGCAAGGTGCCGGAGGAGATTCCGCCGGGCCGCGGCTTCAAGAACGAGCACGGTACGGAGACGCAGTTCGCGCTGCTCGCCGAGGACTCCACCGGCCAGGGCCAGGCCGCGGCGATCTCCGAGATCGGCGAGGCCGCGGCAGCGCGGGACGCGGACGTGCCGCGCTCGCGCAAGCCGTTCCGCGTGGACAGCCTGCCGAGCCGGATCAACTTCACCGACGCCTGGGAGATGCGGGACCCCGACGCCTCGCGCTCCAAGCTCTGGGCGCTCGCCGGTATCGGCGGCGACGACATCATGGGCTTCGGCCCCGACCTCGCGCAGGGCGTGCCGACGTTCGTCGTCGCGGGCCCGGCCAAGTCGGGCCGCAGTACGACACTGATGAACCTGGCGCGGTCCTATCTGACCCAGGGTGTACGCCTCGTCATCGCCGCACCCCGGCCCTCGCCGCTGCGTGAACTGGACGGCCAGGAAGGCGTGCTGAAGGTCTTCGTGGACGACGACATCGAGAGCGACGACTTCAAGGAGGTCGTCGAGTCGGCGACGCCCGATGAGCCGATCGTGTGGATCATCGATGACGGTGAGGTCCTGGAGGACTGCGACGCCGAGCGCGAGTTCAAGCGGCTCGTGCAGCGGGGCTCCGAGCGTGGTCTCGGGCTCGTCATCGGTGGCGACGAGGAGGAGGTGTGCGGTGGCTTCTCCGGCTGGCAGGTCGAGGCGAAGAAGGGCCGGCGCGGCATCCTGCTCTCCCCGCAGGACTCTTCAAGCGGCGAACTGATCGGCATCCGTACGACCCGGAGCATGGTCGGCGGCCCGATCGCACCGGGCAAGGGCCTGCTGTACACGGGCAGCGGGGAGCCGGTCACCGTCACGACGCCCATGTGACGCGGAGACAGAGGACCTGAGGCAGCGGACGGGGGACGGAGGACGGGGGACGGGAAGCTGATGGCCGGTTCGGCGAAGCCTGCGCGGCGCAAGGCCGCGCGAGCGGCGATCGGTGGAGGCGGCGCCTGGCAGGGCAGACGGCCCCGCGAGCCGAAGCGGCAGGGCCCGCAGGAAGGCCGCTGGGGGAAGGCCGGGTTCGCCTGCCTGGTCCTCCTCGTCGCGATCGCGGCGGGCGGCAGCCTCGTCCTCGGCCCCTACGCCTGGGCCGGCGAGATGTGGCGCGACCTCGCGCCGGTCTGGCCGGGCGAGGGATATGGCTTCGCGGTCACGGCGGGGCTGCTTCTCCCCGTGGCGGGCGCGCTCGCGCTGTTGCCGCTGGGGCGTACCGACTGGAAGCAGCAGAAGGCCCGTTCGGCGGCGTGGACGGCGGCGGCGCTGCCCGGCATCGGCGCCTGCGTCCTGATCCTCTCCATCGCCATGCACACGATCCGCCCCAAGCGGAGCCACCGGAACGGCTACTGCTCCGACTCCGGTGGCGAGTACTGCTGGGTCAGCCTGAACTATCCGTACGTATGGCTGGTCGGCCTGGGAGCTACGGTGCTGGGCGCGGTGGCGATCGGACGGCTGTACGGGGCGTACCGGACGCGGCGGAAGGCGTAGAGGGAGGCTTGCCCTCCCTGTCTGCTCGCCCACAAGCCCCTGCGGGGTGCCGGGCGGGCGGGTGGGAGAAATCCGTTCAAGCCTCACGCACGTGAGAGCCGTGCTTCCGGGTTCCCCGACTCCGCGTTCTCCGAGAGGTAGACCAGATCGTCGCCCTTCGGGCGCAACCGCACCGTGTGCGTGTTCTTCGTGCACTGGGCGGCGCTGTCCGCCTGCCCCTTGCCCTTGGCGACGATCTCCTTCTCCGACACCGACTTCAGGACCAGGTCCACGGCGCAGACGCCGCCAAGCTGGTCCGTCTGCGTCATGACCGCGAACCGTTCGCCGACCTTGCCCTGCTCCACCTTGAGCCTGAACGTACCCATCGGGACAGCGCCGTTCGCCGCGACCGCCTGGCCTTCCCAGGTGCCGCGGTACGAGGCGGGCACCTTGCCGCCGGGCTGGTCGCTCGCGGTGGCGGCCGGGGGCTGCGCGCCCGCGTCCTTCGACCCGTCGTCGTTCCCCGGGAGCAGTCCCAGCACGAAGACGGTGCCGACCGTCACCGCCGCGAGCGCGCCCGCGACGCCCAGGACCAGCGTGCAACTGACCTTGCGGCCACGCCCGTCGGCGCCACTGGGCGTCGACGTCGCGGCGACCGAGACGGACACCCGGCCGGGCGAGCCAGAAGAAGGGCCCGACGGTCTGTCCGACGTCTGCGTGGGAACGTACGCGACAGACGGAGAGGAGGCAGCAGCCCGCACCGGTGCGTACGAAGGATCCGGCGGGCCGAAGGCCCCACCCCCCGACGACTCCACGGACCCCACGGACCCCACCACCGAGCTGCCGAACGGCACCGGCCCCGAGGGCTGTTCCGCGACCCCGGCCCCGTCCGTCTCCAGGTCGAGGATCCGCACCGCACTCCGGCTGACCCGCTCCACCAGCGGCCCGGGCAGCCATCCGGCCGCCACGAGTTCGTCCGCACCCGCGGGCGCGAGCCGCCGTGCGATCTCCTGCGGGGTCGGGCGCTCACCGGCGTCCTTGGCCAGACACTGCCGTGCGAGGTCGCGCAAATCTCCGTCGAGCGCGCCGAGTTCCGGCTCTTCGTGTACGACCTTGTAGAGCAGCGATGCGGAGGAGTCGCCCTGGAACGGGGCTGCCCCCGTGGCCGCGTACACGAGGACGGCACCCAGGGAGAAGACGTCCGCCGCCCCGCCGACGCCGCTGCCGAGGATCTGCTCCGGCGACATGTAGCCGGGCGAACCGACGGAGACACCGCTCGACGTGAGCGAGGCCGTGCCGTCCGTCGCGCGTGCGATGCCGAAGTCGATGAGACGCGGGCCGTCCATCGTGAGCATGACGTTCGACGGCTTGACGTCGCGGTGGACGAGTCCGAGCCCGTGCACATGCGCGAGCGCCTCGGCGAGGCCCGCCACGAGTACGCGTACGGAATGGGTGGGGAGAGGGGTCAGGTCCCGTACCGCCTCCGTCAGTGAAGGCCCCGCCGCATACCCCGTGGCCACCCACGGGACCGCCGCCTCCGGGTCGGCGTCGAGCACCGGCGTCGTCCAGTCGCCGCCCACCCGGCGCGCCGCGTCCACCTCGCGCCGGAAGCGGGCGCGGAACTCCTCGTCGAGCGCGAAGTGCGGATGGACGACCTTCACCGCGACCGTACGGCCGCCCGAACTGCGCCCCAGATAGACCCGGCCCATACCGCCCGAGCCCAGTCGGCCGAGCAGGCGGTAAGGGCCGATGACGGTCGGTTCGCCGGGATCGAGCGGGTGCATGACGAAGGCCTCCCCCTGGCGCGCCGCACAGCCGCGGCCACACGGGCCGCGGGCACTGTCTGCAGCTCAGGGTAGTCCGCGAGCAGACCCGGTGGTCCAGGCAAGCCCTACCGGCTCTGCATGCCCTGTCGCCGGCCCCAGTCGCGTACTAGGGCTGCGACCCCAGCAGCTCCACCCGTACGTCCGCGGGGAAGCCTGTCGTCTCCCCCACCCGGCGCGCGAACTCCGCGACGCCCTCCAACTGCGCGCTCCCGAACCGGAAGTCGAGCGTCGTGAAGTACTGCTCCAGGATCTCCGCGTCGAAGGCCTCCCAGCGCGCGGCCTGCTCGGAGACCTTGCCGACCTCCTCCAGGGAGAGGTCACGCGAGGCCAGGAACGCCTTGTGCACCGCGTCGACGACGGCGGGCTCGCGCTCCGCGTAGTCACGCCGGGCCGCCCAGACCGCGAAGACGAACGGCAGACCCGTCCAGTCCTTCCACATCTGGCCCAGGTCGTACACGTCCAGACCCAGGCGCGGGGCGTCGATCAGGTTCGCCCGCAGCGCCGCGTCCCCGATGAGTACGGCGGCGTCCGCCTCCTGCATCATCAGCCCGAGGTCGGGCGGGCACGTGTAGTAATCGGGCTGCACGCCGTAGCGCTCGGCGAGCAGCAGCTGCGCCAGGCGCACGGAGGTGCGCGAGGTGGAGCCGAGCGCGACCCTGGCGCCGTCCAGCTGGTCGAGAGGGACCTGCGAGACGATCACGCAGGACATCACCGGGCCGTCGCAGCCGACCGCGAGATCGGGAAAAGCGACGAGATCGTCGGCGTTCCTGAGGAACTCGACGAGAGTGACGGGCGCGATATCGAGATCACCCCGCACCAACTGCTCACTGAGCTTCTCCGGGGTGTCCTTCGTGAGCTCGAAGTCGAGCAGCGTTCCGGTCCGCGCGAGACCCCAGTACAGGGGCATGCAGTTCAGGAACTGAATGTGACCGACGCGCGGCCTGGGGGTGCGGTGATGGCCGGAGAGCTGATCTGAGCCCTCCCCGGCGATGGTGCCAACGGGAGAATTGTCCACATCGGGGAGGCTAGCCCCCTTGCGGTACGGTGCAGAAAGCGGGGCCCGATCTCGCCCTTGTCAACCCCTCCGGACCTGGTCCGTCAACCCCTTCAGGGGGTACGTCAAACATCCGGGTGACGTGATCTTGCCCCCTATTGCTTTCAGCTGCCTGCGTGCTAAGCTCACCGCAAGTTGCAGTTTGGTTTCCCTTGCAGTACAGAGCCTGCGGAGCATGTGACCCGCGGGCTCTCGTCGTTTTCAGACTTATGCAGTTGTTTCAACAATCGCAGGTTCTGGAGCAGGGCAACCCTTTGGCCCAAGGAGGGCTTATGGCTACCGGAACCGTGAAGTGGTTCAACGCCGAAAAGGGCTTTGGATTCATCGCCCAGGAAGGCGGAGGCCCCGACGTCTTCGTCCACTACTCCGCGATCAACGCGAACGGCTTCCGCTCCCTTGAGGAGAACCAGGCCGTGAGCTTCGATGTCACGCAGGGCCCGAAGGGTCCGCAGGCGGAGAACGTCACCCCCCAGTAGTGGGGCGTCCCATGCGAATGGGATGTGTGAGAGTTCCGGTGACTTGATCCGGACACGGATAGCAGTACCCAAGGAGCCCCGTCTCCCCGCGTAAGCGGAAGACGGGGCTCCTGCCTTTTCCTGGCGTGGGCGCCTTGGTCCTTTGTTCTCTGCGGGTGCGCCTGTTCTCTGCGGGTGCGCCGTGGCTGGGTGCGCAGTTCCCCGCGCCCCTGAAGGGGCGCTAACTCGACGTCAATGCCGCCCTCGCCGTCGTCACGTCCTGGGGGTTCCAGCCCTCGCCCGGGACCGAGGCGAGCAGCAGGTTTGTATACGGGTCTTCCGGTGCCGTCAGTACCCGGTCCGTCGGGCCCTGTTCCACCACCTTGCCGCGGCGCATCACCAGGACCTCGTCGGTGATGTGCTGGACGACGGCCAGGTCGTGGCTGACGAAGACCAGAGCCACCCCGGTGTCCCGGCGGATCTCGCCGAGGAGTTGGAGGATCTGGGCCTGGATCGACACGTCGAGTGCCGCCACCGCCTCGTCGAGGACCAGGACTTGGGGATCCACCGCGAGCGCCCGCGCGATGGCCAGGCGCTGGCGCTGGCCGCCGGAGAGTTCGCGGGGGCGGGCGCCGGCCTCGCGTGAGCCCAGGCCCACCTGGTCCAGGAGCCCGGCCGCAAGCTCCTCGTCCCTGCCGTGCAGACGCAGGGCCGTGCGCAGGCACTGGGACGAGGTGAGGCGGGGGTCCAGGGAGAGGTAGGGGTCCTGGAAGACCATCTGGATCTCCCTGGCCCTGGCAAGGCGTGCGGCGCGCCTCCGGGGCGTACGGGCTTCGCGGGGGCGGCCGTTCACCGTCACCGTGCCGGAGTCCTGGCGGGCGAGGCCCACCAGCATGCGGGCGACCGTCGTCTTGCCCGAGCCCGATTCGCCCACGATGCCTATGGCTCCGCCGGGGTGGACCGTGAACGTGACCTTGTCCGCCGCCTGGTGGCGGCCGCCGCCCGGCAGTGGGTAGCTCTTGCTGAGGCCCGCTACTGCCAGCAGGTCCTGGGGCATCAGTGGCTCACCTCTGTTGTCTCTGTCGTGTCGGTGCTCGGCATCGTGGGCACAACAGCGCAGGCGGCTGTGCCCCCGTCGGCCAGCTTCAGTTGCTCCGGAGTCCACGTCTCGCATGCCGTCTCCGCGTCCCCGCACCGCGACACGAACGGACAGCCATCAAACGTGTCCGACAGGGACGGCGGGCGGCCCGGGATGGGGCGGAGGGTGTGGGTCGTGTCGCCCAGGGTGGGCGAACAGGAGAGCAGGCCGCGCGTGTAGGGGTGGGCCGGGGCCGCGAACAAGGCTTCGGCCGAGCGTTCCTCCATCACCCGGCCCGCGTACATGACGTACACGCGGTCGCAGTACGCCGCCGCCAGGTGCAGGTCGTGGGTGATGAAGAGCAGGCCCAGGTCCCGGGTGGACCGCAGTTGGCGCAGGAGTGCCAGGATCTCCGCCTGCGTCGTGACGTCAAGGGCGCTGGTCGCCTCGTCCGCGAGGAGCAGGCTCGGCTCGGCGGCGAGCGCGCCCGCGATGACCACGCGTTGCAGCATCCCGCCGGAGAGCTCGTGCGGGCGCTGGCGTACCCGGTGTTCGGGGTCCGAGAGGCCGACGGCGTCCAGGAGCTCGACGGCACGCTCGCGCGTCGCGCCCCTCTCGACCAGGAAGTCACCGATGCGGCGCACCGGGTTGAGGGCGGCGCGGGGGTCCTGGTGGACCATGGCCACCGTCCGCGCGCGGTGCGTCCGCAGGGCCTCGCCCGTCAGGGTCAGGACTTCGGTGCCGTTCACACGGACCGAACCCGATGTCTCCCCCTCGGCCGGAAGGAGGCCGAGCGCCGCCTTCGCCGTGGTCGACTTGCCCGAACCCGACTCACCGACCAGGCCCACGACTTCGCCGGGCCGCACGGTGAGGGACACCGATTCGAGGAGTGGCCGGGCCGCGCCCGGCACCCGCAGGGTGAGGTCTTCGATCTCGAGCAGCATGGGTCACTGCCTCCCTAGCCGGTCGGCGGCCCAGACCCCGACCACGTTGAAGGACACGACGACCAGTGCGATGGCCGTGCCGGGGACGAGCGCCGGGAGCAACGCGCCCTGGACCACGGCCGCCTGCCCCTCCTGCACCATCAAGCCCCAGTCGGATGAGGGTGGTTGGGCGCCGAAGCCGAGGTAGGAGAGGGTCGCGAGCGACATCAGCGCTTCCCCGAAGAGCACCACCAGATAGCCCAGGATCGCGCGGCCCAGATTCGGGACCAGGTGCGCGACGCAGATCCGCGCGCCGCCCATGCCCTGCACCCGGTAGGCGTCGACGTACGGCTTGCGGGACTCCGAAAGGGCCAGTGAGCGGACGTACTTGGCGATGGTGGGCGTGAAGGCGAGGCCGAGCGCCAGTACCGACGTCGTCATTCCCGCGCCGAAGACGGCGATGATCAGGACGGTGAACAGCAGGCCCGGGAACGCGTACATCACGTCCGTGATCCGCGAGACCAGCGCGTCCACCCATCCCCCGCGCCAGGCAGCGAGCACACCGAGCGTGACGCCGAGTACGGCCGCGACGGCGAGGAGCAGGATCGGCGCGATCAGGCTCGTACGGGTTCCGTACAGGGCGCGCGACAGCAGGTCCTGGCCTGACGAGTCGGTGCCCAGGAGGTGGTCGCCCGACGTTCCGACCAGTGATGCCGAGAGGTCGATGGCGTCGGGTGCGTAGGGCGCGAGGAGCGGCGCGAACACGGCGGCCAGTACGACGAGGCCGAGCAGGCCCGCGGCCACCATCACCCCGATGGGGCGTCGACGGCGGCGTACGGCCAAGGGCGCGAGCGCCGCGGGGGAAGCAGCAGTAGAAGCAGCGGTGGAAGCCATCAGGAACGTGCCTCCTTGACTCGCGGGTCGAGGAGCGGGTGCACCACGTCCACCAGGGTCGTCACCACGATGTAGCCGGTGACCATGAGCAGCAGGACCGCCTGCGCCACCGGGAAGTCGTGCGTATTGATCGCGCCCACCAGGAGCGAACCGATCCCGCTGATGCCGAACGCCGTCTCCACGACCACCGTGCCCGCCAGCATTCCCGCCATGACGAGTCCGCACATCGTGATGATCGGCCCGAGCGCGTTGCGCAGGACGTGCCGCCGGATGATGTCGCGCTCCGGTACTCCCGAAGCGCGCGCCGCCTCCACGTGGTCGGACGCGGCGGCGTCCGCCATCGCCTGCCGGGTGACCCGGCTGATGATGGCCAGGGCGCCGAGCGCCAACGACAGTGCGGGCAGCGTCAGATGGTGAAGCGTGCCCCCGAAGCCGTCGCCCGAGCCCGATACCGGGAACCACCCCAGCTGCACGCCGAAGAGGGAGACGAGCGCGATGGCCGCCACGAACGACGGTACCGAGGCTGCGAGCGTCGTGCCGCCCACGACCGCCGAGTCGACCCACGTGGACCGCTTCACGGCGGCCAGGATTCCGGCGCCGACGCCGAATACGACGAACAGCACCGTGGCGTACGCGACGAGTTGGAGTGTCGTCGGGAAGCGGGCCGTCACCAGGTCGGCCACCTGGTCGCTGTACTTGAAGGAGCGTCCCAGGTCGAAGTGGACGCAGTCCCACAGCCACCGGCCGTACTGGACCACCAAGGGCTCGTCCAGGTGGTACTGGGAGCGCACCTGGGCCAGGCGCTCCGGTGTCAGCTTGTCCCGGCCGCCCGCGAGGAACACCGCCGGGTCACCGGGCGCCGCGTACACGGCGGCGAAGATGACGAACGAGGCGGCGAAGAGAGTGGCGACAAGCCCGGCGAGACGCCGTGAGATGCGAGCAAGCATGGTCCGTCTCACCTAGCCCTTCTTCGTCTTGAGGCCAAGGTCGGCCGCCCACGGGTAGTAGAGGTAGGCCTGCGACGCGGGCGGGCCCGTCAGCTTTCCGCTGATGACCAGGGCCGTCGGGACCTGCGCGACGGGGATCCAGACCCCCGCGTCCACGAACCGCTTCTGTACGTCGATCGCCAGCTCGGCCCGCTTCGCGTCGTCGAGGGTGCTCAGCGCCTGCCGGACCTTCTTGTCGTACGCCGCGTCCTTGAAGCCGACCCAGTTGTTGGAGGAGTCGGAGAGGCCGTTGTCGTAGAAGCCCATGGGGTCGGCCTTGGAGATGTACCAGTCGCCGACCAGCAGATCGATGTCGGCCCGCGCGGTGGGATCGCTGTAGAACTCCTCGAACTGGGCCGTGGGAACGGTCTTGATCTGTCCCTTGAGGCCGATCCGCTGGAGCGCGGAGCGCACCGCGTTCGCGACGACCGTCCGTCCCTGGCTGCTGTCCGTGCCGATCACGATGGGGTCGGTCGGCGCCCCCGCCTCCTTCACAAGTTCCTTGGCCTTCGCCAGGTCGTCGGCGGTCGGAGTGTCGGGCGCGGACGCGGACAGCTCCTCCTGGGCCGCCTCGAACTTGTCCTTCTCATAGCCCCAGGCGCCCGAGCCGACGGGTGTGGCCCACGGCTGGACGAGTCCGCCGTATCCCGACTTGGCGATGCCCGTCCGGTCGATCGCGAGGGACAGCGCCCGCCGGATCTGCGGGTCCTTCAGGCCGCCGCGGGCCGTCGGGATGAGCACGAGCGACGCCGTGGACGGGCCGTAGTGCTCGTCGAGCCCCTTGCTGGTGCGCAGGGCGGATGCGGTGTTCGGGGATTCCGCGTACGTCCCGTCGGCCGCGCCCGTCTTCAGGGCATTGACAAGCGCGCTGTCCGAGGCCCAGCGGAAGACGACCTGCCGGGTCAGCGGCTTCTTGCCCCAGTAGCCGTCGTACGCCTCGATGGTGATCGAGTCGCCGGACTTCCAGCTCTTCAGCTCGTACGGGCCGCTGCACGCGTCGCCCTGCCCCGGCGTGCCGAAGTCCTCTCCCGATCCGGTCACTTGCTTCTTGTTCCAGACGATGCCCGCGTCACCGGCGAGTGCCTTCGTGAAGAGCGCGTCGGGAGACTTGAAGCGGATGGTGATCTCGCGGTCGCCGGTCTTCTTCATGGACTTGACGTTGACGAACTCGTCGGCCTGTTCCATGTCCGGATCGGCGTGCCGCTTCAGCGACCACAGCACGTCGTCGGCGGTCAGCTTCGACCCGTCGTGGAAGGTGACGCCGTCCCGGACGGTCAGGACGAGGGTCTTGCCGTCGGGTGCGTGGGCCTTCTCGGCGAGGAAGGGCTTCGTCGTCATGTCCGGCTGGAGCTGGTAGAGCCGCTCGCAGACGTTCGTGAGGACGACGCGGCCCGCGCTCGTTCCCTGGGTGTCGAGGTCCAGCGAGTCCGGCTCGTCCTCAAGGAGCCAGTTCGCCTTGTCCAGGGCGCCCTTGGCGGGGGCGGTCGTCGCGCTCAGCTTCAGCTTCGCGGCGTCGGCGGGCTTGCCGCCGGTGGCGGCGGTGTCGGCGCCGCTGCATCCGGCGGCGGCGGTGAGGAGCGTGACCGCGGCCAGGCCGGCGACCACCGGCCGCTTCAAGATCCTGGGGGTGGTCGTCGTCATCTGTCGTCTCCGTACGGGCCGTCGTAGAGGTTCCAGGGCATGTGCTGGTAGTCGCGGTCGCAGGGGGTGCCCGCGGTGACGTGGTAATCGCCGCTGGTCAGGTCCACGCAGGAGGAGACGAGCGTGGCCCAGTGCTTGACCTCGGGCTGCCGCGGGTCGGGGTGGGTGCAGAGCGACTCGGGGTGGCCGAGGTGGTCGGACATGGCCTGCTTGATGAGCTTGCGCGACTCGTCGGCGCCGGTGGAGGAGCGCAGGGCCTTCAGCCCTTGCTCGGCGCGCGGGACGCGGACGAGCGAGTCCGACGACATGGGGCGGTAGTTGGCGGCGATAGCGGCAGGGACGCCCGCCTGGTAGTGGTTGCCGTGCACGAGGAGCCCGTCCGTGGGGTACATCCAGCCGTGCCCGGCGGGCGTCGTCTCCAGGTCGACGGCGAAGCCCTCGCGGCAGGTAAGGAGGGCGTTGGAGGCGATGTGCGCGCGGGTGCGGCAGAGCACGTCCAGGGCGTCGGTGATGGCGTGCTGGTCAAGGACACTGCGGCGTACGACGGTCTGCGGGAGGCCGATCGCGTCGTTGAAGCGCCCGCCAAGGCCGTTCGCGTTGAGCGCGATGCCCGCCGAGTTGGCGCCCTGGCGCCCGATCTGGCCCGCCTCGACCTGCATGATCAGGGTCGGGTGCGGGGGCTGGACGATGCGCAGCATGACGACGGTGTCGGCGACCCCGGCCCGCCAGTCCCAGTTCTGCCCGGCCCAGACGTGGCCGTCGCCGCTGGCCTCTCCGTAGGCGGCGAAGGAGGTGCAGCCGTCGGCGGCCTCCTCCTCCTTCATCTCCGTGGCCTTCTCGGCTTCCATGGTCGCGAACGAGCGGTCGTAGATGACTTCGCCGCGTGCGTTGAGCGCGAGTACGTCGAGGAGGCCGACCCCGGCGCCGTCGGCTATGCCCTGCATCTCGTCGACGAGGTGGGGCGCGTAGTCGCGGACGGGCTCCAGCCAGCGGGCGGCGCGGTTGGTGACCTGGTCCCAGGTCAGGCCGGACGACTGGCCGAACGCCTCCTCGTAATAGGCGAGGGCGGCGCGCAGCTGGGGGCGGACGGCTTCGCCGTACTGGTGGCCGCGCTCGACGGGGGTACCGGATATCTCGACGAGCGGAAGGGAGCGTTCGGGGGCTGCGGGGGCGTCGGGGGCGGTGCGGGGTGCCATTCTTCTCCTCGCGACGGAGAGCTTCCGGTGACCGTGCTGTAACGTCGATTACGGGAAGCTCTCCTTCTGGAATGCGTTGCCCAGGAGAGTAACGGCCATCACACGAGAGTCAATAGCTGTAATGGAAATTTCAGAGGATCAGACGGGGGCGTCGGACGCGTCGGGACCGACGGGGTCCGGTGCCACCGGCGGTGGGGCGGGGCTCGCGCGGCTGCGGGCCGCGGTGCGCGACCAGTGGGAGACGCTCTCGACGTCCGAGCGTGCCGTCGCCCAGTACGTGGTCAGCGCCCCCGCCGAGTCGCTGCTCTTCGCCAGCGCCCAGGAGCTGGGCACGGCGAGCGGCACCAGCAACGCGACGGTGGTCCGCGCCATGCAGCGCCTCGGTTACGCGGGCCTGCCCGCGCTCAAGCGGGAGCTGGCGTCGGACTTCACGTCGGCGGTGCCGCCCGAGGTACGGCTCCAGCAGCGCATCGCGCATGTGGGCAGGGACCTGGACGACATCTGGGGCGAGGTCTTCGACGAGGCCCAGGAGCGCATCGAGCACGCGCGGCGCCTGACGCCGGGCGAGGCGCTGCGGGACGCGGTGGGGTTCCTCGCCGAGGCCCCGG
This sequence comes from Streptomyces sp. NPDC056486, assembly GCF_042795295.1. Taxonomy (NCBI): domain Bacteria; kingdom Bacillati; phylum Actinomycetota; class Actinomycetes; order Kitasatosporales; family Streptomycetaceae; genus Streptomyces; species Streptomyces sp. NPDC056486. The sequence goes on along the minus strand of NZ_JBHTSF010000020.1, from coordinate 70,035 downwards.
AGATCCACTGCTACGGCATCGCGGCGTCCGAACTGGCCGCACGTCACTTGGCGTTGGCCCTCGGCAGGATCGGCCGCCGGGCCCGCTACTTCGGCGACACCGGGTTCGCCCTCGCCGACCGTCTGCTCGCCGTGCGGCAGGGCGACGCGGTGGTGATCTTCCAGCCCGGGCGCGCCCTGACCGAACTGACGGTCCTGATAGAGCGGGCGCGGGCGGTGGGGGCGCGGGTGGTCCTGGTCACGGACGAACTGGCGGAGCTGTACGGGCCACGGGTGGACGCGGTCCTGACGGCACCGCACACGCCGACCGGCATCACGACGGAGGCGCTGACCGCGCTGGTGGTGGCGGACGCGCTGCTGCTTGCGCTTGCGACGCTGGACGAGGGACGGGCGGTGGAGACTTCACATCAACTGACGGCGCTGCGAGAGCAGTTGCTGGCCCCTAGGGCGCGGAAGGGGTAGCGCCCGGAGGGGCGGGGGGAACTGCGCGACAAGCCACGACGCACCCGCAGCAGACGCTCGGCGCATCCTGGTGCAGCCCGGCGCATCCCGGCGTAGCCGGGCGAGGCGCCTAGCTGTGCTGCATCACCAGCACGAAAGTCGTGCCCCGCTCCAGCGCCTCATAGAGATGCGGGACATCTCCCCGGAACGACACGTAGTCACCGGCGGCCAGCTCCACCGTCGCGTCGCGCGGCCCCACGAGCAGCCGCCCCGTGGAGACGACCAGATGCTCCATGGACCCCGGGATGTGCGGCTCGGACTCTCGCACGGAGCCCGGCTCCAGCGCCGCGTGATAGATGTCGCGCCGGACGCCGGAGGGGCCCGCCGAGAGCAACGTCCCGGCGTACGAGGCGTGTTCGGCGTGCATGGTCGGCCCCTCCCCCGCCCGGATCACCGTCACGGCGGGGGCCGGTGACTCCACGAGAACACTGAAGGGCACCCCGAGCGCCACGGCGAGCGCCCACAGCGTCTCGATCCCCGGGTTACCGGTGGCCGCCTCCAACTGGGAGAGCGTCGACTTCGCGATCCCGGCCCGCTTGGCCAACTCGGAAAGCGAGATCCCCGCCTTGGCCCGCTCCCGCCGCAGAGCAGCGGCAACCCATTCACGGGGGAGGCGGGAGGGGGGCGTGCGGGGGGTGGGGGGTGCCCCCTCGTCGACGCCCGTACCCGACCCCTCATTCGCCCTGCCCCGCACCATGTCCCGTGCTCCCTCGCCTCTCACCGGCCGCCATTCGTTCGCTACAGCGGACAACTCGTTCGGCTTGACGAACGTGGTCCACTCCACCCATCCTACGACGTATGCGTTCGTCAGACCGAACAGACAGCCCACCAGAGCGAACGAACGATGGATTCGTCCGACTCTCCCACCTTCCCCGCGGTGTCCTGCGCGACATCGCCCTCGTCTGGCTCGCCGACGCCGTCGTCGGTGTCTCCTTCGGTGCGATCGCCGTCGCGGGCGGACTGCCCGTCTGGGTGCCGGTCCTGATGTCGCTGCTCGTGTACGCGGGCTCCGCCCAGTTCAGCGCGGTCGGGATCCTCGCCGCGGGCGGCGGTCCGGTGGCCGCTGCGGCGACCGGCCTGCTGCTCAACTCCCGCACGGCGGCATTCAGCCTCGCCGTCGCCGACAGCCTGGGCCGGTCCTGGGCCGCACGGTTCCTGGGCGCGCATCTGATCACCGACGAGACGGCGGCCTTCGTCCTCGCTCAGCCCGACCAGAAGCAGCGCAAGGCCGCGTTCTGGATATCCGGGCTCGGCCTGTTCGCCGTATGGAACATCAGCGTCCTCGGGGGCGCGCTCGCCGGGTCCGCCATCGGCGACACCGACCGCTTCGGGCTCGACGCCGCGTTCCCCGCGGTGCTCCTCGCCCTGGTCCTGCCCGCCCTGCGCGCCGACAGCATGACGCGGCGGGCCGCGGCCGTCGGTGCCGTGATCGCCGTTGTCGCCGCGCCCGTACTGCCTGCGGGCGTGCCCGTACTCCTCGCCCTGCTCGGCCTGCTCGCCGCCCGGCGCGGACCGGGCAGCCCCGCACGCCCCACACGCCCCGCACACCCCGCCTCCCGGAGGAGTGACTCGTGAACGCCTACCTCGCCTGCATCCTCGTCCTCGCCGCGGGAACGTACGCCTTCCGTCTCGCAGGACCCCTGCTGCACGGGCGCGTCGAACTGCCGCCCCGCGTCCAGGAATTGCTGACCGTCGGAGCCACCGTCCTCCTGGTCGCGCTGCTCTCCACCGGCGCGCTCACCGAGGGGCACGGCTTCGCCGGGTGGGCGCGGCCCATCGGCGTCCTGGCCGGCGGGGTGCTCGCCTGGCGGAAGGCGCCCTTCGCCGTGGTCGTGGTCGGCGCGGCGGCCACTACGGCGCTGTTGCGTCTTGCGGGAGTGTCGTAGCCCGCAAGCCGCCCTTCTCGTACAGTCCCTCGATCACCCCCGCGTACCGCTCCGCCACCGCCCGCCTGCGCACCTTCAGGCTCGGCGTGAGCAGCCCGCCCTCCACCGTGAAGTCCTCGTCGAGGACGGCGAAATCGCGGATGGCGGCCGGGCGCGAGACCGTCGCGTTGGCCGCGTCCACCGCCTCCTGGACGAGGGCGCGGACGCGGGGGTCCCGCGAGAGGGTCGACCAGGTCAGCTCCTCGCCCTCCCTCTCCGCCCAGCCGCTGATCTCCTCCGCGTCCAGCGTGATCAGGGCCACGGGGTAAGGACGCTTGTCGCCCACCATCACCGCCCGGGACACGAACCGCGAGCGCTGTACGGCCAGTTCGCTGAGGGACGGGGTGAGGTTCTTGCCGCCGGAGGTGATGATCAGGTCCTTCTTGCGGCCGGTGATGCTGAGATAGCCGTCGGCATCGACGGCACCCAGATCGCCGGTGTGCAGCCAGCCGTCGCCGTCCAGTGCATCGCGGGTGGAGGCAGGGTCCGCGTGGTAGCCGGGAAAGACCATCTCGCCCCGGGCGAGGACCTCTCCGTCATCGGCGATACGGACTTCGCACCCCTCGACGGGCCTGCCGACCGTGCCGTACCGCACCGCCCCCGGATGGTTGAGGCTGATGACCCCGGCCGACTCGGTCATCCCGTACCCCTCGTAGACCGCGATCCCGCAGGCCCGCAAGAAGTCGATGACGTGCGGCGCGATCGGGGCGCCGCCGGACAGCGCCCACCTCACCCGGCCTCCGAGTGCCTGCCGGACCAGGCCGTAGAGGGCCTTGTCGGCAGCCTCGTACGCCTCCCGGAGCTCGGGCGGCAGCACGCCGTCCGCCGCGAGGACCCCGATGCGTACCGCATCCTCGAAGCGTTCACGCCCCCCGTCCTGGGCCTCCGCGAGGGAGAGAACCACGGAGTACACCTTCTCGAACAAGCGCGGCACGGACGGCAGATGCGTGGGTCGTGCCTCGGCCAGCTCGGCGACGACGTTCTCGATCTTCCCGCCGAAGAAGCAGAGTTCGCCGCCCTCGATGAGGGTCGTGAACTCGATGAGCTGGGCGAGAAGATGGGCGAGCGGGAGATAGAGGTACGTGGAGTCGCCGGGGCCGCCCTGGATCAGGGGGAGCGTGGCGGACTGGACGGCGCCGAGGTTGCCGTGGGTGAGCAGGCAGCCCTTGGGCAGGCCGGTGGTGCCGGAGGTGTAGATGATGGTGGCCAGGTCGGCGGGGGTGCGGGCGCCGGCGCGGGCCAACAGGGCGTCCGGCTGGTCGGCGGGGGCGCGGGCACCGGTGCGGGCCAGCAGGAGGTCCGGCTGGTCGGCGGGGGCGCGGGCGTCAGCGCGGGCCAGCAGGGCGTCCGGCGATACCGGTCCGGCGGGCTGATCGGGGCCGGTGCGCTGATAGGGGCCGTTGCCCTGTTCGCCGTCAGTGTGCGGCTCGCGTGCGGCGGCCTGCTGGCGATCGCCGCGCGGCCCGCCATCGGCGCGCGGCCCGCAATCGCCGCCCTGCACGCCATCGGCGCACGCCTCGCCACCGCCGCCCTGCCCGCCACCGGCGCGCGGCCCGCCATCGGCGCGCGGCCCGCCTCCCGCGCCCTGCCCGCCGTCGCCACCCTGCCCGCCATCGGTGCGCGGCCCGCAATCGCCGCCCTGCACGCCATCGGCGCACGCCTCGCCACCGGCGCCCTGCCCGCCACCGCCGCCCTGCCCGCCACCGGCGCGCGGCTCGCCATCGGTGCGCAGCTCGCCATCGGTGCGCGGCTCGCCTCCCGCGCCCTGCACGCCATCGGCGCGCGGCCCGCCTCCCGCGCCCTGCCCGCCATCGCCGCCCTGGCCGCCATCGGCGCGCGGCCCGCCACCGCCGCGCCGCTCGCCTCCCGCGCCCTGCACGTGCTCGGTACCCTCCTCGCCATCCGCGCCCAGCTCGCGGTCCGTCATGAGCAGTACGTGTCGCACGCCGGGCAGGCCGGGCCGCAGGCGCTCGATCTTTGCCGCCTGCGTGGCGTTCTCACAGATCACCACCGAGGTGTCGGAGTCACCGATGACCCACTCGACCTCCTCGTCACCCGCCGTCGGATACACGGGAACGACCACCGCGCCTGCCGCGAAGACGGCGAAGTGGGCGTAGGTCCACTCGGGGCGGGTCTCGGCGAGGATCGCCACGCGGTCGTCCGGGCGGACGCCGAGAGCGAGCAGCTCCTGGCCGACGTCCCTTACGCGGTCGCGCAGTTGCTCGTACGAGACTTCCTCCCACGCCCCTCCACCCGACGCCCCCTCCCCGGACTTGAAGCGGAGGGCGGGCAGCTTGCCGTGGCGTTCGGCCGCCCACTCGGTGAGGACGGCCAGGGTCTCGGGGCGCTCCGTCGGCTGCATGCCTACGACGCTAGGGACAGTGCGGCCCTTCACGGGATGACGGGAAGCGTCAGCGGGGTTGGCCGGTGAGCTCAGCGGGGCACGCGAAGCAGCGGGGCGCCCGAAGTGAGGAGCGCCCGAAGTGAGGAGCGGGCGCCGAGTTCGAGAAGGTGCCGGACTGGGGAAGGTCACCCCATGCCCAGCCGGACCATCACCGTTCACCACGTCCGCGCCATGCTGCACGGCGCCGAACGCCACGGTATCGACACCGTCCCGCTGCTCCGCACCGCCCAGATCCCCCCGCTCCTCCTCGGCGACGACCGGGCCCGCATCACCGAGGTGCAGTTCGCCCGCCTCTTCCGGGAGCTGTACCGCGCGACCGGCGACGAGTTCCTCGGCCTGGGCTCGGCGGTCAGCAGGCCCGGCACCTTCGCGATGATGTGCCACGCGTCCATCGGCTGCCGCGATCTCGGCGCCGCACTGGAGCGGGGCGTCACCTTCTACGGGCTGTTCCCCGGCGGCCCCGACCTCACCCTTGAGCACCGCGACACCGGCAGCGCCGTCTTCGCCGTACGCAACGACCTCGAACACGACTACTTCCTCGCCGAGTGTCTCGTCATCATCTGGCACCGGCTGTGCAGCTGGCTCATCGGGCGCCGCATCCCGCTCCACTGGGCCGAGTTCGGACATCCGCCGCCCCCGCACAAGGACGAGTACGGCCTCCTCTTCGGCTGCCCGGTCCGCTTCGGCGCGCCGCGCACCGGGGCCGGGTTCGACGAGCACTGGCTGTCGGCCCCGCTGATCCGGGACGAGGCGGCGCTGGAGAGAATGCTCCACCGCGCCCCGTTCGACCTCCTCTCACGGCGCGAGTACGGGACGACGGTCGCCGAGCAGGTGCGCCGCGCGCTCGCCCGCGCCCTGCGGACCTCCCCCCGCCTGCCATCGCTCGGCGAGATCGCCGCCCGCCTCGCGGTGAGCCCCGCGACGCTGCGACGACGCCTCGCCCAGGAGGCCACCTCCTACCAGCAGTTGAAGGACGCCGTGCGGCGCGACGCGGCGATAGCGGGGCTCGCCGAGGGGGCGGAGCCGATCGCCGAGCTCGCCGCGCGGCTCGGGTTCTCCGAGGACACCGCGTTCCACCGGGCGTTCCGGCGGTGGACGGGGACGACGCCGGGCGCGTACCGCTATGAGAACCGAGAGAGCCGGGAGAACCGGGGTCAACAAAGCTGAGCGCTCCCGCCAGCGCCGAACTTACTCACCAGTCACTACGGTCGTCGCCTGCACACCCCAGCCACCGAGTCCCTGAGGACCGCCTTGAGGACAGTTGGGAGAGCCGCATGCACGTACGTACCAGCGCAAGAGCCCTGGCCGTGGTGGCCGCGCTCGGCCTGTCGGTCGTCACCCCGATGACGGCGCAGGCCGCACCGCCGGAAGCCACTGCCCCCGGAGACGTCGTCAACTCCGCACCGAGCAGCTTCCACCCCTTGCCTGGCCAGCCCACCAACACCAAGGCCTGGAAGATCAACTACCGCTCGACGACGGCGAAGGGCGAACCGAACACCGTCTCCGGCACGGTCATCGTGCCGCAGGACGGCAGGAAGGGCCCCCGCCCCCTCATCACCTACGCGGTCGGAACGATCGGCATGGGCGACCACTGCGCCCCGAGCGCGGGCTTCCCCAAAGGCACCACCCTCGAAGCCAACCTCATCCAGCAACTCACCCTGCGCGGCTGGGCGGTGGCGGTGACCGACTACGAGGGTCTCGGCACCCCCGGCGACCACACCTACACCGTCGGCAAGGCCGAGGGGCAGGCCATGCTCGACGCCGCCCGCGCCGCGATCCGCCTCCCGGATGCGGGGCTCGGCGAGGACACGCCGGTCGGCATCATGGGCTACTCGCAGGGCGGCCAGGCAGCAGCGTCGGCGGCCGAGCTGCACGGTTCGTACGCCCCCGACCTGAAGGTGAAGGGCACGGCGACCGGCGGTATCCCGGGCGACCTGATGAAGGTGGCGGACTTCAACGACGGCTCGTACGGCTCCGGCCTGGTCTTCATGGCGGCGATCGGCCAGAACGCGGCCTTCCCCGAACTGAACCTGGAGTCGTACCTCAACCCGGCGGGCAAGAAGCTGATCGGCGCCCTGCGCAACAGCTGCGTGGCGGACGGCGCGGTGCTCGGCTCCTTCAAGAAGATCACCGACATGACGGTCAAGAACCCCCTCGACCAGCCGGACTGGCAGCAGCGCCTGCGCGAGTCGACGATCGGCACGCGGGCTCCGGACGCGCCGGTGTACCAGTACCACGTCATCACCGATGAGCTGATCCCGTACGGCGTGGGCAAGCAGGTCCGCAAGGACTGGTGCGCCGAGGGAGCGAACGTGGAGTGGCACACGGTTCCGCTGGGCGAGCACGTCTCCGGGGTGATCACGCAGTCACCACTGGCGGCGAACTGGCTGGCGGACCGCTTCGCGGGCAAACCGGCGAGGGGCAACTGCTAGTCGCTGTACGGATGTTGACCACCCGCTTGCTCGCCTGCCGTCCGCTGGACCCGGCAGGCGGGCAGGGGCACCCTGGAAGCAGCCGGATCCAGCTGGAATCGGCAGGAGACGGCAGCTCCGGAGGTGAGGGTGATGAGCGAGTCCGCTGGGATCACTGGGACCGATAGGACCGATAGGACCGATGGGACCGCTGAGGCCTGGCACGTGGAGCTGAAGTGCGAGGAGGGCGCCCGCCGCACCCGAGTGGCCGCCCTCGTACGTCTCCCCGACGGGAGCGAGGTGCGAGCCCACGGGCACGCGAGCCGCCACCCGTCCGACTCGTTGCTGCCGAGGATCGGCGAGGAGATCGCGGCGGCGCGGGCGCTGAACGAGGTGGCGATGCAGCTGCTGATGAAGGCGCGCGACGAGCTCGACGGACTCGGCGAGGGCGACGAAGGCTCGGGCAGGTCATTGCACGCGCTGAGGTGAGGCGAGGCGAGGCGAGGCGAGGCGAGGTGAGGTGAGGTGAGGTGAGGCGAGGTCGCGGTCACCGCTCAGACGGCTGCCACCGCCCGCTCCACCGGAATCCACAACTCCGAGTCCGCCCGCGCCCCGTCATCGGAGAGACGGACCCGCAGGATCTCGGGCCCCGGCCTGCTCTGGTACGGATTCGACGGGAACCACTGCGTGAACACGTCCCGCCACAGGTACTGAAGCGTCAGCGGAAACGGCCCCGCGCTCTCGAAGACGGCCCAGGCCCCCGCCACGACCGGCAGCACGACCATGTCATCAGGCACGTCCGCGCTGGTCACCACCCCGTGGTAGTAGTCGAGTTCGGTCCCCTCGGCACGGCTCTCGTGCAACTGGTCGCTCACCGAGATGATCCCCTCCGGCTCCTGGTCTTCCGAGAGACTCTCGATGCGCCGCAGCGTCTCCCGACCGATCCCCCGGATGAACTCGGCGATGTGCGGGTTCGCGCCCTCGTGGACGAGCGGAACCCGCGCCTTCCTGCCGACGACACGGAACGCGTCCTTCTCGACGACCTTGTACGTCATGCTGCTGCTCCCCTCGACGATGAGCCGAAAGGACATCCGAGGCTGGGACTGAAGCGTCGCGCCGCCCCGCCTGGCCTCGCCGGGCCCGACCCCGTGCATGCCACGGAACGCCCGCGCGAACGCCTCGCCCGAGGAGTAGCCGTAACGCACGCCGATCTCCAGCAGCGTCCGCTCGCCGCCGAGCACCTCGGCACCCGCGACGGTCAGCCGCCTGCGCCGGATGTACTCCGACAGCGGGATCCCCGCCAACCCGGAGAACAGCCGCCGGAAGTGGTACTCCGACGTCAGCGCCGTCCGCGCAAGCTCAGCCACGTCGATCCGCTGATCGAGACGCCCCTCGATGTGCTCCATGGCCTGGTTCAACCGCTCAAGCACCCCGGCCCCCTTCCCTCTCACTCCCTCACGTTCACTCCCTCACGCCAGGAAATCAGCACGGAGCCAGGGTGAGCAGCTCGGCCCAGACCGTCTTGCCGATCCGGCGCTCCGTGACGCCCCACGTCGCGGCGGTCGCCTCGACGAGACGAAGCCCCCGGCCCGTCTCCGCCTCGGGGTCCGGCGGGCGGAGTTCCGGGACACGGTCGCCCCGCGCGTCCGACACCTCGATACGCAGCGTGCGCGCCGACTCCGCGTAGACGAGGCGGAGCTCGAAGTCCCTTCCGGGTACGTGGCCGTGCGTGACGGCGTTGGCAGCCAGCTCCGCCGTGATGTGCGCCGCCGCGTCGGAGAGGTCGCTGCCGTGCGGGATTCCCCAGAGGTCCAGCTGGTGGGCGACCAGCCTGCGGGCGAGGCGAGCGCCTCTCCGGGTAGGACTGAGGCGCTGCGCGAACCGCATTTGGGGGGTGGAGATTTGGGATTCCATGTCACTGAGCGTGGTCGTTGCGCTCTACGCTGACCAGGGACAGCGCCAATACTCCGCGTAGCTGTATGAGTGCGGTCAGTTGGGCGTATGAGACGTCGACCGTGACCATGTAAGGGCGGTACGGGGTATGACGAACGCAGATCACGAGGCAAGGCCGGAACGGCCCTCGGAGGCGGACGGTACGGCGCATCTCTTTCGGGCTCTGGGCAAACAGATCAAGGTGCTGCGCGAGCGGGCCGGGTTGAGCCAGAAGGAGTTCGGGGCTGCCGTCCACTGCGGGGAGGCGCTGGTCTCGGCAATGGAGCGGGGAGTTCGGACTCCGCAGCCTGAGTTCCTGCTGAAAGCAGATGAGTTGCTCGACGGCCTAGGTGTCCTGGCGGCGGCTGTGGATGACGTACGAGAGGCACAGGTGAAGGCTCGTACCCGGCACCCGGAGTGGTATCGGAAGTACGCCAGCCTGGAAGCCGAGGCTATTGAGCTGCACGACTACAGCAACCAGGTCGTCCACGGGCTGCTGCAAACCGCAGACTACGCACGGGCAATCTTCTCTCAGCGACGCCCGTTCCTGGACCCGGAGACCATCGAGAAGCGGGTGGCCGATCGTCTCGCTCGACAGCAGATCTTCGAACGCTGGCCCGCACCCGTGTGCAGCTTCATCGTGGAAGAGGCCGCGCTCCAACGGCCGATCGGCGGGCACTCCATTCATGAGGGTCAGCTAAAGCAGCTTCTTCGCGCGGGACGGCATCGCACCATTGAGCTCCAGGTGATGCCTACCGATCGCGAGGAGCACCCCAATGTGGACGGCGTGTTCACACTGCTGACAAGCAAGTCGCGACAGCAGGTGGCTTACACAGAAGTCCAGGGATACCCGCGGCTGATCACGGACGTCGAAGAGGTCAGGCTGATTGCAGCCCGCTATAACATTCTTCGATCGCAGGCTCTCAACGTCAGGGAGTCACTGGTCCTCATCGAGAAGATGCTGGGAGCACGATGAACACCGAGCAGCTCAACTGGTTCAAGTCCAGCCACAGCGGCGGCGAGGGCGGCTCGTGCCTCGAAGTTGCCTACGCCTGGCGCAAGTCCAGCCACAGCAGTGGCGAGGGCGGCGAATGCGTAGAGGTATCCCCCTGCCCCCACGCCATCCACGTACGCGACTCCAAGAACCCCGACGGCCCCAACTTCGCCGTCAGCGCAGCCGCTTGGGTGAGCTTCATCACCCACGCCTCTGCCTAATACCTAAGGGCCGGGCCTCAGCCCCGAGGCTCCCCGTGCCACCGCCATGACGTGAGCCGGGGCCGCCCCGACCCCGGCAACTCCCCGCGCCCGGTGGCCCAGAGCAGCGTCGGCCACGGCTCCTCGTCCGACTCCGGCGGAGCGTCCGGGAACAGGCGGTAGAGGACGCGGGCGCACACGTCGGCGGGCGGGGTCCACTCCAGCCCAAGGCCCTCGGCCAAGTCGTACGTGTGGACCAGCGTCTCCACGATCCCCATCGCCGCGAAGCCCTCCGGGTCCGAGGCGCCGAAGGAGTGGTGGGCGCGGATCGTCGCCGGTGCCGTGCGCACCATGGCGATCAGCATCGCGCCGCTCGCCTCCAGGACCTGGAGCAGTCCGGCGGGGCCCGCCGAGCGGTTCGCGTGGATGGCGTTCGCCGGGCCGCCGGGCCTGCGCGGCTCCCAGATGAATGGCACCTCGCCGTCCAAGGGCGGTTGGCGCGGGCCGAGTTGGGCCGCGTACGCGAAGAGGTCGTCGGCGAGGTGTTCCACCGTCTCCCAGCAGTCCCACTCCAGCGTTCCCGCCTTTCCCTCCCACGCCGTCGGCGGCGCCTCGCGGAGGGTGGTGAGGGCCAGTTGGACCGCTTGGTCGAGGTCGTCGGCGGTGACGGGGCCTGGGGTGTCGGGGTCTTGTTCGGCTTGTCGGCGCATACGGGAACGCTATCGGCGCGACGACGGCGACCCAAGGGGATTCCGGCCGGGGGTATCTGGGGGGCGATGCAGAAAAGTCCCACCGAAAAAGGGCATTTCGCCCTCCTGGATGGGACTTTCCTGCAACCCGCTCACCCACCCCATGGAGCGGGGCCGGGGTCAGACCTGGTTCTCGCCGCCGTCCACGTACAGGTTGGATCCCAGGATGAAGCTGCTCTCGCTTGAGGCCAGGAACGCCACCAGGGCGGCGACTTCCTCCGGGCGGCCCATCCGGCCGATCGCCAGACCCGCGGCGAGGTTCACCCTGGCGTCGTCCGCGTTCTCCTCGCCGAAGACGGCCGTGATGCCGGGGGTGTCGATCGGGCCCGGCGAGATGGCGTTGACCCGGATGCCGCGTGGGGCGAGTTCGTTGGCCCAGGTCCGCGCGTAGGACCGGACCGCGGCCTTGGATGCCGCGTACGTGCCGAACGCCTTCGTGCCGTTGTCGGCGGTGGTGGAGGCGTTCAGGATCACGGATGCGCCGTCGTTGAGCAGGGGGAGCGCCTTCTGAACGGTGAACAGCGTGCCCCGCACGTTGACGTCGAAGGTCTGGTCGAAGTGCTCCTCTGTGACCTGCTCCAGGGTCGCGAACGAGGCGCTCGCCGCGTTCGCGAAGACGACGTCCAGGCCCCGGCCCCGAGCGCGGACCGCGTCGTAGAGCCGGTCCAGGTCGGCCAGGTTCGAGATGTCACCCGCCACCGCGGTGGCACTCGCCGAGCCGATCGTCTCGACAGCCACGTCCAGCTCGGTCTTGCGCCGGCCGGTGATGAACACGTGCGCGCCATCGGCTGCCAGCCGTACTGCGGTGGCCAGGCCGATCCCGGTCCCGCCGCCGGTGACGACGGCGGTCTTGCCTTCGAGCTGTCCGATGCCCATGCGAATGACCTCCACAAAGTTCGGTACCGATCGGTACAGAAAGAGACCGTAGCACCTTCCGCACCGATCGGTACAGAAGGGTATGGTTGGCCTCATGGAGATCCAGCGGAAGGCGCCGATCGGGCGGCCCAGAGGCTTCGACGCCGACGAGGCCCTCGAACGTGCCATGCGGGTCTTCTGGGAGCACGGCTTCGAAGGCGCGGGAATCACTGACCTGACCAACGCCATGGGCATCACCCGCACCAGCATGTACGCGGCCTTCGGCAACAAGGACGAGCTGTTCCGCAAGGCTCTGGAGCGCTACGCCGAAGGCCCCGGCGCGTACGCGGCCCGGGCCCTGCAAGAACCGACCGCCCAACAGGTGGCCACCGCGTTCCTGGGCGGCTCCGTCCGGGCAACCACCCGCCCCGACTGCCCCACCGGATGCTTCGGCGTCCAGAGCGCCCTCGCCGTCGGCGACCCCGGGCGCAACGCCCGCGACACCCTCACCGCCTGGCGCGACGAGGCCATCGCCCTCCTCGGCGACCGGTTCCGGCGAGCCGTCGACGAAGGCGACCTGCCCATCGGGACCGATCCCGGACTGCTCGCCCGCTACCTCATGACCGTGGCGAACGGCATCGCCGTCCAAGCCGCGGGTGGCGCGACCCGCGACGAGCTCCAGCAGGTGGCCGCCATGGCCCTGCGAAGCTGGCCACCCGCCTAGCCTGCCCCTAGGCCCTGGGCCCCTATAGGGCCTGTCTTCAAAGTCCCGCCTGCCCTTCGGGCGACGACGCGACTTGCGCAAACGGCCTAGAGCTGCGACGCCCCTCCGTCGACAGGGAACTCCGTTCCCGTCGAGAAGGTCGCACCGAACGCCAAGTACGCCACCGCGGCGGCCACTTCCTCGGACGTCCCCAGCCGCTGCATCGGGATGGTGCTCCGGTAGGTGTCCTTTATCGTCTCGATGACGTCGGCGGGCAAGGAGCGGTCCAGGATGCCCGAGTCGATCGGGCCGGGGCTCACGGCATTGACGCGTATCTTGCGCGGCAGCAGCTCGCGGGCCAGGGTGCGCGTCATCGACCGCAGGGCTGCCTTGCTCGCCGAGTAGATACTGAGCCCGTCAAGACCCAGGACGTTCACCACCGACGTGGTGAGGACCACGCCGCTTCCCTCGCGCAACAGCGGCGCCAACGCCTGCACCGTGAAGTACGGGCCCTTGGTGTTGATGTCGAACAGCGTGTCGTACATCTCCTCCGTCGTCGACTCGAACGGCGCGGAGTCGGTGACGCCGGCGTTGACGAACAGCGCGTCCACCGCACCCAACCGCTCCTGGACCGTGCCGGCCAGCGCCTTGATGTCCTTCAGGGACGCGGCGTCGCTGCGGACGCCGACCGCCTTGTCCCCCAGCTGCTCAAGCGCGGCGTCCAGAGTGGATCGGGTGCGGCCGGTGATCAGTACGTGCGCCCCACCGTCCGCGAACAACCGGGCCGTAGTGAGGCCAATACCGCTGCTTCCGCCCGTGATCACGATCTTCTTGCCGTCATAAGTGGTCATGCCCTCAAGCCAATATCTACCCGCACACCCTGTCCAAGACCTGTTCCGTATGCCGTCATGCCCCAGGCGTATGACGACACGCGACGTACCCTGGGCGAATGGACGTCGATCTCCGGCTCGTGCGCTATTTCACAGTCGTGGCGGAGTTCGGCAACTTCGGCCGGGCCGCCACCAAGCTGCACCTGGCACAGCCGTCGCTGAGCCGCCAGATCCAGCGACTTGAGGCACAGCTCGGTGTCCGGCTCTTCGACCGCTCGCCGCAGGGCAGCAGCCTCACCGATGCCGGTCAGGCATTCCTTCCCAGGGCCCGGATACTGCTCCACGAGGCCGAGCAAGCCGCTCGCACGGCCAGAGCCGCCGTCCAGCCCCGTACCGTCACCATCGGCTGCGCCGAAGGACTGGTCATCACCGCCTGCGTGCAGGAACTGCGCCGCCGGCACCCCGACGGCCAGGTCCGCACCCGGCACCTCGACTGGCGGGACACGCGCGCCCTCGCCGAGGGGCGGGTCGACGCCCTCGTTGTGTACAGGCCCCTGCCCTTCCCCACGGACGGCCTCCGGGTGACCAAGCTCCATCAGGAATCGCGGGTACTCGTCACATCGACGAGTCATCACCTGGCGAACGAGAAAGCCGTCAGCCTGCGGGCTCTGTCGGACGAGGAACTGGTGGCCTGCGTCAGCACTCCGGTTGTCTGGAGCACGCCCAAGCCGGTCGACGACCGCCCGGCACCGCCCCCGCCCGCGATCGACGACAACTACGAGGACAAGCTGGAACTCATCGCCACCGGCCACTGTGTCGCCATCTTCCCTGCCGCCGATCGACGCGCTGCTGTGCGCGAGGACATCGCCCTGGTGCCCGTCATCGACATCGATCCCTGCGAGCTCGTGCTCGTCACGCGCGCCGGCGACCTGAACCCGCTGCTCGGATCCCTGGAAGACGTCGCACGTACATTGCTCGGCACAGCCTCCCGACAGGAGAACAGCACGCTGCCGATCAGCTGACGCCGTCCCTCGGGAGCAGCCATGCCGCCAGTGCCGTCGTCGCGCACAGCAGCAGGCCCACCGTGAGGAGCGCCGCTCGCATCCCGGGGAGCGAGAAGCCCGTACCGCCGCTGTCCGCCGCGAGGAGCGCGCCGAACAGCGCCACCGCCATCGCGCCGCCCGTCTGACGCAGCGCGTTGAGCAGGCCGGATGCCGTGCCCGCACGGTGGGCGGGGACGGCGTCCATCAGGAGGGCCGTCAGCGCGGGGACCGCGAACGCGCCGCCCATGCCGGTCGGGATGAGCAGGACGAGCACCAGCCAGAGCGGGGTGTCGGCGGCGAGGGGCAGGAGCACGAACATGGCGAGGGCGAGTACCGCCTGCCCGGCCACGATGACCCTGCGGCGGCCGATCCGCTCCGCCATGCGCGGCGAGACGAGGTTCGTCGACGTGATGATCACGGCCAGCGGCACGAACATCAGGCCCGCCGCGATCGCCGACATCCCGCGCAGCTGCTGGAAGTAGAGACCGAGCAGGAAGACGATCCCGTAGAAGCCCGCGTTGACGGCGAAGCCGATGGCGAGGGAGACGCTGACCTTGCGCTCGCGCAGCAGGGGGAGCGGGACCATGGGCGCGCGGTGCCGCTTCTCGGCGGCGTAGAAGCCGAGGCCCGCCACGACGGCGAGGGCGGCGGCGCCGAGCACCGGCGCGCTCGTCCACCCCAGGTGCCCGCCCTCGATGACGGCGAACGCGAGGCCCGCGAGGGTGAGTACGGCGGTGGCCTGACCTGCGAGGTCGATGGGCGCGGGGCGGCGGGGGGACGGGGCCGTGCGGGCCAGGACGGCGAGGATCACGGCGCCGATGGGCAGGTTGAGGAGGAAGACGGCACGCCAGCCCGCCCCCTCGGTGAGTACGCCGCCGAGTACGGGACCCGCGGCCATGGCGACGGAGCCGCCCACCGTCCACATCGCGATGGCGCGTGCTCGGCGGCGCGGGTCGTCGTACGCCTGCCGGATCAGCGCGAGCGAGGCGGGCATGACGATGGCCGCGGCCCCGCCCTGTGCCACGCGGGCGGCGATGAGCGCGCCGATGCCGGGGGCGAGGGCGCAGGCGAGCGAGGCGAGGGTGAAGAGTCCGACGCCCCAGGCGTAGGCGCGCCGCGCACCTGCCCGGTCCGCGAGCGCCCCCGCGGAGAGCATGAGGGCGGCGAACATCAGCGTGTACGCGTCCACGACCCACTGCAGGCCCGCCATGCCGCCGTGCAGGGAGGTGCGGATGGCGGGCAGCGCGATGTTCACGGCGGACACGTCGACGGTGATGACGGTGAAGCCGAGGAGCGAGGCGAGGAGAGCGAGGGTGGGGGGTGCGGTGCTGAGGGAGACGGGGGCGGAGGTGGGGGCGGAGGTGACGACGGTGGGCGGCATGGGAGGGATCTCCTGTGATGCGGGGAAAACGGGCGGGTGGGCGGGAAAGGCTCGTTCGGCCCGGCGGCAGGACAAGACTCCGCCCAGGCCCGCCGCCCAGGCAGACCGCAGCGTTCCTGGCCCTGACACGGCCCCCCACAGCGGCCCGCCGCCGGGGACAATGGGGCAATGGCAGCACCAGAGGGAACAGAGCTGGGCCGGTACCTCCGGGCCAGGCGCGCGCAGATCAGCCCCGCCGACGCGGGCCTCCCGGCAGGGACCGGCCTGCGCCGCACCCCCGGCCTGCGCCGCGAGGAACTCGCCACCCTCGCCGGAGTCAGCGTCGACTACTACACGCGTATGGAGCGGGGCCGCGAGACGAACCCCTCCCCCTCGGTCATCGACGCCCTTGCCCGCGCCCTGCGTCTCTACGGCGACGCCCACGAACGCCTGCACGAGCTGGCCGAGCTGGCCTCCGGCCGCCTCACGGAGCCGCACCCCACCGCCGGGGACACGGTCCGCCCGAGCGTCCAGCGCATGCTGGACAACCTGAGCCCGCTTCCCGCGTACGTGGTCAGCCGCTACAGCTACATGCTGGCCGCGAACCCGGCCGGGCGCCGCCTCATGCCGGGCCTGTGGGACTGGCCCGCCGAGCAGCGCAACGTCACGCGCTATCTGTTCCTGCACCCCGTGGGGCGCGTGCTCTACCAGCCCTGGGAGGAGACCGTCGCCAAGTCCGTCGCGCACCTGCGCGCGGTCGCCGGCGCCGACGTGGACTCCCCCCGCCTCGCTGCCCTTGTCGGCGAACTCCTGCTCAAATCACCGGACTTCGCCCGCCTCTGGGAGCGCTACGACGTCAGCGAGCGCGGCGGCGGCATCAAGTCCTTCGACCATCCGAAGGTCGGCGCGATGACGTTGACGTACGAGTTGATGAAGCTGGCGAGGACGGACGGCCAGCGGCTCGTGGTCTACCAGGCCGAACCGGGCACCACGGACGAGGAAGCGATGCTGCGCCTCGACCCGGCCTCCCGCGCCGCCCGCTAGCCGCCACCGGCCGACAGCGGCCGGTGGCCCAGCTTGCCTACGAATCCTCGTAATTGCTGGGGAGGTCCGGGAAGGATGCCTCGTCGCGGTCCGTGCCGTCGGTGATCCACCACCTGCTCCCGCCGAAAAGGGTCAGTTCCGCGCGGCCGTCGCCGTCCCAGTCGCGGACATCGAAGATCGAGCCGTCGCCGGAGAAGCCGCTGTCGCCATCCGGCTCGGAGCGCTTGGTGGCGCGCCAGGGCTTCGACCCGAGCCCGTGCTCGGAGCCGCCCCGCAGCACCTCGATCCGCGCGTCCCCGGTCTCCTTCTTCTTGGTGAGCTGTACGGCGAGGTCGTCGCAGCCGTCGCCGTTGAAGTCTCCGGCGGCGAGCCTGGTGCCGAAGCCCTCCTTGAAGTCGCCGCCTTCCATGGTGACCCACTCCCCCGGCGCCTTCCCGTAACGGACGCTGACCTGGCCGCGCCGGTGGGGTGTGTCGACGTCGTCGTAGTCGTTGACGAAGCTGCGGCCCACGGCGATGTCCTGCCGCCCGTCACCGTCGAAGTCGCCGAAGACGATGTTCTCGCCCTCCGGCAGCCGCTCGGGCTCCTTGCTCAGACCGCCGACGGTACGGGCGCCGCCGGTGAGCAGCAGGGGCGGATCCCACGGGGAGCCGTAGAGCGCGAGATCGGTGGCACGGTCGTCGTTCGCGTCCCCGGCGACCAGCACGGGGTCCCCGGCCTCGTGGACCGGGCTGGGAATCTCCACGGTCCGGGCGGGGGCGCCGGAGCGCTTGAACGGTCCCTCGAGGACGATCAGTTCCCCGTCCTCGAGGGAGGACCTGTAGACCGCGAGGTCGGTGTGGCCGTCGCCGTCGAAGTCGCCGGCGATCGGCGCGGTGCTGCCGTATCCGCTGCCCGGCAATGGGACGCGCCCCTGCGGTCCGCCGGCCTGCGGACCCTTGGGGCCTCCCCACAACACCTGGGCGGCGCCGCTGACGATGAGGTCGGCATGGCCGTCCCCGTCCAGGTCGGCGACCGTGGGCCGCCACGAGTCGTCGATCGACTGGATGTCATCGGGCACACCGAGGTCGTCGCGGGTGAGGACGGTCGTGCGGTCGTCGTCCGGACCCTGCTCGGAGCCGGGCACGACGATCACGTCGAAGTCGGACTCCGTGTCGGGGCTCTCGTACGTCAGATCGACGGAGCCGTCCCCGTCGAGGTCGGGAGTCGCGGGCGGGTCCTCGCGCGCCGCATCGGCCGGTCGGCAGGCGCTGTCGGGCACCGAGCGCACGTCGTCGGAAGGGCGAAGGACGAGGTACGCCACCACCGCCACCGCTATGAGGGAGGCCAGCACGGCGTGCCACACGCGCAGGTGCCGGAAGAACGGACCGCCTGCTGTCGGAAAGTGCATCAGCCCAGTTCACGGGCGTGGACGCGGCCCGCACAAGGAAGCGGAACCTTTTGTTACGGGGGTGATGCACGACGGACCCGCGCACTTCGGAGACCCTCGATACGGGCTCCAGGGCTCTAGGGCCCTAAGGGCCTAGTCCTCATCCGGCCCGCAGGAACTCCCGTTCGGCGGCATCTCGCCGTACAGCAGGAACCCGTCCACCTTCTCCCGCACGCACTTCGACCCGGAGTAACCGGTGTGCCCGTCACCCTTGTTGTCCAGGACGACGGCCGAAGAGCCGAGCCTCTTCGCGGTCTCCTCGGTCCAGCGGTACGGCGTGGCCGGGTCGCCCCGGGTGCCGACGAGCAGGAAGTCGGGGCTCTTCACGTCGCGTACGTCGTCGCGGATGTAGTCCGTACCGGCGGGCCGCCCGAAGCAGAAGAGCACCGGCATCAGCATCGACTTGCCGAAGATGGCGGACGTCGAATCGAACTCCTCCTGGAGCTTGGCGACTTCCTTCTCGATGCTGCCCTCGTCGGGCCGGTCCGGATCGTCCGCGCAGTTCACGGCCATGAGCGCGGCGGCCATGTTGTCGGCGGGAACGTCCTCCGGAGCGCGCGGACCCTGTTGGGCCAGTGAGCCGCCCATCCGCAGCAAGGCCCTCGGATCCCCGTCCGCGAGGAGCGCGCCGAGCGCCTGCGAGAGGGCGGGCCAGGACTGCCTGCTGTAGAGCGCCTGGCCGAGTACGTCCACGACGTCCTGGCCGGTGAACTCCGCGCCGTCCGACGACTGGAGCGGATACGAGTCGAGCCCCTTGATCAGCTCGGTCATGCTTTCACGCGCCGCGCGCGAGTCGGTTCCGAGCACACAACCCGCGTTGTGCGTACACCACTTGGTGAAGTTGTCGAGGGCGGTCTGCCGACCCTCCGCGCTGACCAGGGCCTGCTCGGCGACGTCCTCGGTCAGCGTGTCCACGCCGTCGAGGACCATCCGCCCGACCTTCTTCGGGAACTGGGCGGTGTACACGGCGCCGAGCCGCGTCCCGTACGAGAAGCCCAGATAGTTGAGCTTCTTGTCGCCGAGCACCTCACGCATGACGTCCATGTCGCGGGAGACGTTGACGGTGCCGACGTACGGAAGGACGGGCCCGGACTTCTTCTTGCACTCCTCGGAGATCTTGCGCATCCGGTCGAGTACGGCGCCGGGGTCGTCGGGGTCACCCTCCATCCCCTGCTCGTCGGCACCGGCGTCGCCGCAGCTCACGGGCGAACTCTCGCCCACGCCGCGGGGGTCGAAGGAGACCAGGTCGTATCCCTTGCCGAGATACTCGAACTCCTTCTGCGCACTGAGCAGCCCGGAGACCCCGGCGCCGCCGGGCCCTCCGAAGTTCAGCAGGAGCGAACCCCGGGGTTCGCCACTGGACTTGATGCGGACCATGGCCACCTTGACCGTGTCGCCCCTCGGTTTCTTGTAGTCGAGAGGAACAGTGATCTTGCCGCACTGGATGCTCTTGTCCTTGGGGACAGGGGTGGCGTCCGAATCGGATTCGAGGAGGCCTGCCCCATCTCCTTCGCAAGCAGCCCACTTGATCTTCTGCGTGTAGAAGCGCGAAAGATCGGGCGAAGGCGAAGGTGAAGGTGAGAGTGAGGGTGAAGTTGTCGATGAAGATGAAGGTGAACGCGAGAGGGAAGGAGAAGCCGCCGCGCTCGCGCCCGGCAGCCATACCCCTGTCCCCATGACGGCCAGCGTGGTCACGCCGGCGAGCGCACCAGCTCTGCGCACGGCAACCTCCCAGGATTCCCAGGGTCGGGTCTGCCCCTCGATCACCCTAAGCGCGGGACAGCGGCCCCGCCCGTTCAGGTGACAGCCAGTGACATCGGTTACCTTCCGTGCCCGTAAAGACCCTCGATCTCCTCCGCGAAGTCCCGCTCGATGGCGTCCCGCTTCAGCTTCAGGGACGGGGTCAGATGGCCGCTCTCCTCCGTGAAATCCACCGAGAGGACGGCGAACCGGCGGATGGACTCGGACCGCGACACGAGCTTGTTGGCCTCGTCGACGGCGCGCTGCAGGGTCTCGCGCAGCTCGGCGTCGTCCAGGAGACCGGGACCCATGTGCACCTTCTTCTTCATACGACACCAGTGCGCGATGCCGTCCGCCTCCAGCGTGAGCAGGGCGGTGATGTAGGAACGGCCGTCGCCGACGACCATGCACTGGCCGACCAGCGGGTGGGCGCGCAGCCAGTCCTCCAGCGGGGCGGGCGCCACGTTCTTGCCGCCGGAGGTGATGAGGATGTCCTTCTTACGGCCGGTGATGGACAGGTACCCGTCGGCGTCGAGGGCACCGAGGTCCCCCGTCGCGAACCACTCCCCCTGCTCGGGCACCACACTCCGCGCCTGCCCGTCCCAGTACCCGCCGAAGACCTGTCCCCCGGCGAGCAGCACCTCGCCGTCGTCCGCGATCCGCACCCGCGTGCCGGGCAGCGGCCAGCCGACCGTGCCGAGCCGTGGCTTCAGCGGTGGGGTCGCGGTCGCCGCGGCCGTGGTCTCGGTCAGGCCGTACCCCTCGAAGATCTCGATGCCCGCCCCCGCGTAGAACGCGGAGAGGCGGCGCCCGAGCGGCGAACCGCCGCAGATCGCGTACCGCACCTTGCCGCCGAGGGCCGCCCGGATCCGCCGGTAGACGAGCGGGTCGTACAGCGCGCGGGCCATCCGCAGCCCGAACGTCGGACCGGGCCCCGTGCCGTGCTGCCGCGCCTCGACCGCCTCGCCGTAGCGGACGGCGAAACGGGCCGCGCGGTCGAAGGACGAGGCGCGGCCCATCTTCTCGGCGGTGGCGCGCCCCGTGTTGAAGACCTTCTCCAGAACGTACGGGATGGCCAGCAGGAAGGTGGGCCTGAAGCCCGCCAGATCACCGAGCAGATCCTCGGTCTGAATGCTGGGCGCGTGCCCGAGCCGCACCCGCGCGCGCAGACAGCCGACGGCGACCATGCGCCCGAAGACATGCGAGAGCGGCAGGAAGAGCAGCGTGGACGCGGGCTCCTTGCTGACGGACTTGAAGACGGGGTGGAGGAGTTCGATCGCGTTGTCGACCTCGGCGAAGAAGTTGCCGTGGGTCAGGACGCAGCCCTTGGGCCTGCCGGTGGTGCCGGAGGTGTAGATGAGCGTGGCGACGGAACTCGGCCGCAACTCCCCCCGCCGCCCCTCGACTTCGGCGTCGGAGACATCGCCCCGCCGCCCCAGCTCGGCGAGCCTGCGCACGTCCCCCTTCTCGAAGGACCACAGATGCTCCAGGTCGGGCATCCGGTCCCGCTCGGGCCCGAGCGACGCGGCGAGCGCGACGGTCTCGACGGCGAGGGCGACGGCGCCGGAGTCCTGGAGTATCCACCGGGTCTGATAGGCGGATGAGGTCGGATAGACGGGCACGGTGACGAGCCCGGCCGCCCAGGCCGCGAAGTCGAGCAGCGTCCATTCGTACGTCGTACGCGCCATGATCGCGAGCCGGTCCCCCGGGGTGAGCCCCTCGGCGATCAACCCCTTGGCGACGGCGAGGACTTCCTCGGCGAACGCCGCGGCCGATACGTCCCGCCACCGCCCGTCATCGCCCTTGCGGGAGAGCACGGCTTCGGCGGGGGCCTCGCGGGCGTTGTCGAAGGGGATGTCCGCGAGGGACCCGCTGCGGACGGCGGCGGCGAACGGCGGCACGGAGACTTCGCGTACGACGCCGTCGAGGTAACGCAGGTGGGGCTCTACGAGGACGGGTTGCGGGGTGACGGGGGGCATGGGGGCGGCTCCTTGTGCGGGTGGGATTCAGCCTGTCCGGCGTTTGAGGACGAACTCGGCGAAGCCGGTGATCAACGGTGCGCGGGGTCCGGCGGAGCCGGCTTCGGGAAGGGGCGGGCTTGGGGAGCCAACGGCGAGTCGTCACCCCCCGGCTCAGAAGAAACCCTCACCCCCGCTCAAGAATCGCCGTCACCCCCAGCCCGCCCGCCGCACAGATCGAGATGAGCCCGCGTCCCGGAGCCCCCCGCTCGGCAAGCAGCTTGGCCAGGGTGGCGACGATACGCGCGCCGGTGGCGGCGAAGGGATGCCCCGTGGCGAGCGAGGACCCGGCGACGTTGAGCCGGTCCCGGTCCACGACCCCGAGCCCCCGCTTCTCCCAGGCGGCAAGGGTGGCGAGTACCTGCGAGGCGAACGCCTCATGGACCTCGACGAAGTCGAAGTCCGCGAGCCCGAGACCCGCCCGCTCCAGCATCCGCGGCACGGCGTACGCGGGCGCCATGAGCAGCCCGTCATCGCCGCCGACGACGTCACCCCCGATGAAGTCGACGGCAGCGGTCTCGTACGCGGTCAGGTGGGCGAGCGGTTCGAGCCCGCGCTCTTCTGCCCACTCCTCACTGGCGAGCAGCGCGACGGCGGCACCGTCCGTCAGCGGGGTCGAGTTCCCGGCGGTCATGGTGGGGTTGGCCCCCTTCGCCCCGAAGACGGGCTGCAGCTTGCCCAGCTTCTCGACACTCGACCCCGGCCGCAGATTCTGATCCCGCTCAAGCCCGCGGAACGGCACGACGAGCCCGTCCATGAACCCCCTGTCGTACGCGGCGGCCAACCGCTGGTGGCTGGTCGCGGCCAGTTCGTCCTGGGCCTCGCGCGTGACGCCCCACGCCTGTGCGGTCACGGCGGCGTGCTCGCCCATCGAAAGCCCGGTACGGGGCTCGGCGTTGCGCGGAATGTCGGGCACGAGGTGTGAGGGCCTTACGCGGGCGAGCGCCTTGACCCGCCCTCCTGCCGTCTTGGCGCGGCGTGCGGCAAGGAGGATCTTCCGCAGGGAGTCGTTGACGCCGAGCGGGGCGTCGCTCGCGGTGTCGGCCCCGCCCGCGACCGCCGACTCCGTCTGCCCCAGCGTGATCTTGTTGGCGGCGGCGATGACGGCTTGCAGCCCGGTGCCGCAGGCCTGCTGGATGTCGTACGCGGGTGTGGTGGCCGCCAGACGCGAGCCGAGGACGGTCTCGCGGGCGAGATTGAAGTCCCGGCTGTGCTTGAGTACGGCACCGGCGACGAACTCCCCCACGACGCCGGGGCCCTCGAGCCGGTACCGCTCCACGAGCCCGTCGAGCGCGGCGGTCAGCATCTCCTGGTTGGACGCGGTCGCGTACGGGCCGTCGGAGCGCGCGAACGGGATGCGGCTGCCGCCGATGACCGCCACGCGGCGGGTGGTGGGCAGATTCATGTCTCGACCAGCTCCTGACCCTTGAGTAACCTTACTCTGAAGTAAATTTACGACCGAGCTGGGAGTTGGACAATGGCCGACCGCTATCTGAACTTCACGGGCACCGCACCCGGCCGCTTCCTCACCCGAAGGCTCGGCCTCCCCCAGCCGTCGGCCCTGCGCCGCTGGAGCCCGGAACACCCGCACCTTGAGGGTGAGTTGCTGCACCTGACGGCAGGAGAGTCGGCCCACGAGGCGGAGGTGGCGTCGATCCTGGCGCGCACGCACCTGAAGCCCACGTCCGATCCTTCTTCCTCCCCTTCCACCTCCCCTTCTTCCTCCCCTTCCTCCTCCCGCCCGGCGGCGGTGATTCTGGACGCGACGGGCATAAGCGACACCCCCGCCCTCTCCGATGTGCACGCGGCGCTGCACCCCGTGGTGCGCTCGGTGGCGGAGAACGGCCGTGTGGTGGTGCTCGGCGCACCGGTCTCGCCATCGGACCACCACCAGGCGGCGGCGCAACAGGCGTTGGAGGGCTTCGTACGTTCCCTCGGCAAGGAGCTGGGCCGTGGCCGCACGGCGACGCTGGTCCGCATGCGCTCGGCGGCGGCCGCGGAGTCGACGCTGCGCTTCCTTCTCTCACCGAGGTCGGCGTACGTCAGCGGCCAGGTGATCGAGGTGGTCGGCGAGGCGGGGCCTGACGCCGCCTGCGACTGGGACCGGCCCTTGTCCGGCCGTACGGCACTGGTCACGGGGGCGGCGCGGGGGATCGGCGAGGCGGTGGCGGAGGTACTCGCGCGGGACGGTGCACAGGTGGTCGTACTCGATGTGCCGTCCGCGCAGGCGGATTTGGTACGGGTCGCGGACCGGCTCGGCGGTACGGCACTCCCGCTGGACATCACGGCCGACGACGCCGGGGAGCGCATCGCGTCGGCGCTCGCCCCCGGCGGCCTGGACATCCTCGTCCACAACGCGGGGATCACACGGGACCGCAAGCTGGCCAACATGCCTGCGGACCGCTGGAACCCGGTCATGGACGTCAACCTGACGAGTGTGCTGCGCACGACGGACGCGCTGCTCAAGTCCGGAACGCTGAACCGGGGCGGGAGCATCGTGGCCACCGCGTCGATCGCCGGGATCGCGGGGAACGTGGGACAGACGAACTACGCCGCCAGCAAGGCGGGCATCATCGGCCTGGTGCGTTCGCTGGCGCCGGGTGCGCTTGCGGAGTACGGGGTGACGTTGAACGCGGTGGCCCCCGGCTTCATCGAGACGAAGATGACGGCGGCGGTGCCTCTCTTCATCCGCGAGGCGGGCCGCAGGATGAACTCCCTGGCGCAGGGGGGTCTGCCGGTGGATGTGGCGGAGACTACGGCGTGGCTCTCCGCGGGGGCCTCCGGCGGGGTTAGCGGGCAGGTGGTGCGGGTCTGTGGCCAGAGCCTGCTCGGGTCGTAGCCCTCGTCGTCGCCGGCCTCTGCGTGCCCTGCGGGGCTGTCCTGCCCGGACGGGGTCCCCCACCCACCCGCCCGGTTACCCCGGGTCTTCCTCTGAACGAACAAGCTCTCCCGCCCACCCGCCCGATCACCCCGCGTCCGCCTCTGAACGAACGAGCTCTCCCGCCCACCCGCCCGATTGCCCCGCGTCAGCCCGTGGGCGAACGTGCAGGGGGTGAGCCCCACGCATCTGCAGTCGGCATCGAGACGCGAGGGGGCGTGTCGGTATGTCTGCCCGGAGCACGGTTCGCGGCGCTCCCCCAGCCGAAGCGGGCAGCGACCAGTAGCGGATAGCGAGGACGGACATACCGGCGCGGCCCCGCCCCCAAGACGGACCCAAACCGAAAGGACCTCCACCACCCATGCTCGCCCCCCTGCTCCTCCGCGGCGCGATCCTCTCCCCCTTCAAGCGGCCCAGCCCGGACGCCCCGCTCCCCAGCTCCCGCCCGACCCTCACCGACGTCCGCCCCAGCCCCGCCCACCTGGCCGCCTACTCCCGCCTCTGCGGCTACCGCACCCCCGAGCACACCCTCCCCCTCACCTACCCCCACGTCCTCGGCTTCCCGCTGGCCATGCGGCTCATGACCACCCGCGCCTTTCCGCTCCCCCTGCTCGGTCTCGTCCACACGTCCATCGAGATCACCCAGCACCGCGCCCTGACAACCGCAGACAGCCTCGAACTCTCCGTCCACGCATCCCACTTGTCCCCGCACCGCCGCGGCACCGAGGCCACCCTCGTCACCGAGGCCCGCGTCGACGGCACCACCGTATGGACGTCCAGCAGCACCTACCTGGCCCGCCATCGCACCAGCACACCAGCCACCCCACGCGAAAGCGGAAACGAACGCGACAGCGTCCCACTCCCCACCCAAGCCGAGTGGCAGCTCCCCCCAGACCTCGGCCGCCGCTACGGCGCCGTCTCAGGTGACCGCAACCCCATCCACCTGTACCCCCTCACCGCACGCCTCCTCGGCTTCCCCCGCGCCATCGCCCACGGCATGTGGACCGTGGCCCGCTGCCTGGCGGAGTACACGGACCACAGCACGAACGAAGCCGTCCACGTACACGCCGACTTCAAGGCCCCCGTACTGCTCCCCAGTACCGTCACCTTCTCGGCCGACGGCCCGGCCTTCCAACTCCGCAGCGCCAACGGCGACACGACCCACCTCAGCGGAACCCTCCACTAAGGGCTAGCGACTAAGGAACCCACCGCCGCCCCTCCATCAAATCCCCGAGCCCCGCCCACGCGAAGTTCATCAGCGTCGCCGCGGCTTCCTTCGCGGACACCGACGCGTCCCCGTTCGCCCAACCGGCGAGCGACTCCGCCGCGCCCACCAACGCCTGCGCAAGGCCCGCGACTTCACGCTCCGCGAGCTCCGGCTTCCGGTGCGCTTCCCGTGCCGCTTCCGCGATCAGTGACGTAACGAACGCCACGATCTCCTCGCGCATCACGGCGACTTCGGCCGCGAACGGCTCCCCCTGCGTACGTGCCTGGTTGTGCAGGACGACCCAAGCGTCGGGCTGCTCCGCGGTATGCGTGAAGAAGGCCCGCAGGCCTGCCCACAGCTGCCGGTCGGCGGGGCCTTCGCCGGTCACCCCGCCCCGCACCGCCGCGACCAACGCCGCGGCCTCCCGCCGGATGCACGCGGTGAACAGCTCTTCCTTGGAGTTCAAGTACAGATACACCAGCGGCTTCGAGACCCCCGCGACCTCCGCGATCTCGTCCATCGAGGCCGCCCGGTACCCCCGTTGCCCGAAGATCCGCACGGCGGCGTCCAGCATCTGCTGCTCCCGCACGGCCCGCGGCATCCGCTTCTGCCGCTTCCCCACAGCGCCATCGGCCTTCACATCGCCCACCCCCGCCACCCACCTTCCACACACCCCGCGCACAGAACGACCAGCCTACGACGTCAGGGCAACAGGTCCGCGACGAGCGCTTCGACCCTCGCCCTGATCGCGTCACGGGTGGGCCGTACCGCAGCGACGCCCCGACCTGCGGGGTCGTCGAGCTGCCAGTCCAGGTAGCGCTTGCCGGGGAAGACAGGGCAGGTGTCGCCGCAGCCCATGGTGATCACCACGTCGGATGCCTGAACGGCCTCGCGGGTAAGGATCTTGGGCACTTCGGCCGAGATGTCGATGCCGACTTCGTTCATCGCTTCGGCGACGGCGGGGTTGATGCTGTCGGCGGGGGCGGATCCCGCAGAACGGACCTCGATGCGATCACCGGCGAGATGAGCGAGCCAGGCGGCGGCCATCTGCGAGCGTCCGGCGTTGTGGACACAGACGAACAGCACGGAGGGACTGGGCCTGGGCTTGGGCTCGGGCTTGGTCCCAGATGTCTCAGACACGGGCGGAGCCTTCCTCGGGAGCGGTCGATTCGGCTGCCGTGAGGCCGGGTTGGGGAAAGTATCGGCGAGCCGCGAGGGCGACATGAACCAGGCCGATCAGCACCGGCACCTCAATCAGTGGACCGACGACCCCGGCAAGGGCCTGCCCCGACGTCACACCAAAGGTGGCGATGGCAACGGCGATGGCGAGCTCGAAGTTGTTGCCCGCAGCGGTGAACGCCAGCGTGGTGGCCCGCGGATAGCCGAGGCCGACGGCCTTGCCCAGGGCCATGGATCCGGCCCACATCACGGCGAAGTACACGAGCAGCGGCAGCGCGATCCGCACCACGTCCACCGGCTGCGAAGTGATCGCGTCTCCTTGCAGGGCGAACAGCACGACGATCGTGAACAGCAGGCCGTAGAGCGCGAAAGGGCCGATCCTGGGGATCAGCCGCGCCTCGTACCAGGCTCGCCCCTTGGCCTTCTCTCCCAGCTTGCGGGTCAGGAACCCGGCCGCCAGCGGGATACCCAGGAAGATCAGCACGCTACGGGCGATCTCCCACACGGATACGTTCAGACCACTGGTCTCCAGGCCGAGCCAGCCCGGCAGGACGGAGAGATAGAACCAGCCGAGCAGGCTGAACGCGAGCACCTGGAACACCGAGTTGAGGGCGACCAGCACGGCCGCCGCCTCGCGGTCACCGCAGGCGAGGTCGTTCCAGATGATGACCATCGCGATGCACCGGGCGAGCCCGACGACGATCAGTCCGGTCCGGTACTCCGGCAGGTCGGGCAGGAAGATCCAGGCGAGCGCGAACATCAGCGCCGGGCCGAGCACCCAGTTCAGCACCAGGGAGGAGATCAGCAGGCGGCGATCCCGGGTGACGGAGTCGAGCCGGTCGTAACGGACCTTGGCAAGGACCGGGTACATCATCACCAGCAGACCGAGCGCGATCGGCAGCGAGACCCCGGTGACCGTCACCTTGGCCAGCGCGTCCCCGAGGCCCGGCACGAGACGTCCCAGGCCCAGGCCGACGGCCATCGCGATCAGGATCCACACCGCGAGGAACCGGTCCAGGAACGACAGCCGCGCCCCGACCGGGCCGGCAGCAGCGGACGTAGTCGGCACATCGCTCATGAGGTGACCCCGGCCTGCCCGGCTGACGCCTCTGCCTCTGCCTCGGCCTCTACCGTCCCCGGGCGGGTGAGGACCGCCGCGAGCTTGTCCGTGGTCTCGGGCAGCAGCCGGTAGTACACCCACGTCCCCCGCCGTTCGGAGTCGATCAACCCGGCCTGCTTCAGGAGCTTGAGGTGGTGGGAGATCGTCGGCTGGGACAGATCGAAGGCCGGGGTCAGATCGCATACGCAGATCTCCCCGCCCGCCCGCGAAGCGATCATCGAGAGCAGCCGCAGCCGCACCGGATCCCCGAGGGCCTTGAACACCTTCGCCAGCTCAACGGCCTGGTCCTCGGCCATGGGCGCGGCCAGCAAGATCGGACAGCACCCCTCACCACTACCGGCACCACCGGCACCGTCCTGACCGATCACCACAAGCTCCTGTTTCGACATACTTCTATATTGACGTTTCTCAATCCAACGCGCAAGCTTGAATCGAAGAACATCAATGCAACCCGAGGAGTGGTCATGAGCGAGCAGTCCAACGACCTGCACGGAACAGACCTGCGCGAAACCGTCCGTCAGCGCTACGCGGCCGCCGCAACCCAAGTCACCGAAGGCGGCACCGCCTGTTGCGGACCGGCCGCGATCGAGATCGACGAGAACTTCGGCGGGACCCTCTACGCCGCCGACGAGCGCGACCAGTTGCCCGCCGAGGCCGTCGCCGCCTCGCTGGGCTGCGGCAACCCCACCGCCGTCGCCGACCTCCATGAAGGCGAGCGCGTCCTGGATCTCGGCTCCGGCGGCGGCATCGACGTACTGCTGTCCGCGCGCCGCGTGGGGCCCACCGGCAAGGCCTACGGCCTGGACATGACCGAGGAGATGCTGGCCCTCGCACTCGCCAACCAGGAGAAGGCGGGCGCCACCAACGTCGAGTTCCTCAAGGGCACCATCGAGGCCGTCCCGCTGCCCGCGAACACCATCGACGTGGTCATCTCCAACTGCGTGATCAACCTGTCCACGGACAAGCCCGCGGTGTTCGCCGAGATGTTCCGCGTCCTGGCCCCCGGCGGCAGGATCGGCATCTCCGATGTCGTCTCCGACGACACCCTCACCCCCGACCAGCGCGCCGAACGAGGCGACTACGTCGGCTGCATCGCGGGCGCGCTCTCCTTCACCGAGTACCGCGAGGGCCTGTCAGCGGCAGGCTTCGCCGACATCGAACTCACCCCGACCCACGCCGTCGCCGACGGCATGCACTCCGCCATCGTCCGCGCCGCCAAGCCCGCCGCCTGACCACCCCCTGCCATCAACAAACGTGCCCCTACGAGCCGACAGCCGACAGCCGACAGCCGTCAGGAGTCGCGCGGCATCACCAGACCGGACTCGTAGGCGAGCACCACGAGTTGGGCGCGGTCGCGGGCGTGGAGTTTGGTCATGGCCCGGTTGATGTGGGTCTTCGCGGTCACCGGACTGATCACCATGCGGTCGGCGATCTGGTTGTTGGACAGGCCCTGGGCGACCAGCGTGACGGCCTCGCGTTCGCGGCCGGTCAGTTCCTCCAGCCGCCCAGTGTCGGCGGCGGTGGGGTGCGGCCGGGTGATGTACTGGTTGATCAGCTTGCGGGTGATGGACGGCGCGAGCAGCGCGTCGCCGCGGGCGGCTACACGCACCGCGTGCACGAAGTCGTCCGGCACGATGTCCTTGACGAGGAATCCGGCCGCGCCTGCGCGCAACGCGTCCAGGACGTATTCGTCCATGCCGTAGTTGGTGAGGATGACGACGTGCACCGGAGCCAGGGACGGGTCCGCGGCGATGCGCCGAGTGGCCTCGATGCCGTCGACGACCGGCATCTGGATGTCGATCAGCACGACGTCGGGCAGGTGCTGCCTGGCCAGGGCCAGGCCCTGCTCGCCGTCGGCGGCCTCGGCCACCACCTCGATGTCGTCTTCGAGGTCGAGGAGTGCCCGGAATCCGCTGCGAATGAGCGGCTGATCGTCGACGAGCAGGACACGGATCATGAGGCTCGTTCCACGGGGAGTTCGGCCTGGACGGTGAAGCCTCGGTCGCTGCGCGGCTGCGCATGCAGCAGGCCTCCGAGGGCGGTGACGCGTTCACGCATGCCGAGCAGCCCGAGGCCGGGCGTCGGCACAGTGTCCGGCGTGGCCCTGCCGTCGTCATCGACCTGAACGGTCAGTGAGGTGGCCCGGTAGTCGATACGGACCGACACGGTCGCGGCACAGGCGTGCCGGACGATGTTGGTCAGCGCCTCCTGAACGACCCGGTAGGCGGTCCGGCCCACGGCGGCCGGCACGTCGGTCCGCTGCCCCTTGATCGTCAGCGTCGCCGCAAGGCCCGCTCTGTTGGTCTGCTCCACCAGCTCCGGGATGTGGTCGAGCCCGCGGGGCGGGGTGGTGTCGTCATCGCGCAGCGCCTCCAGGGTGGCGCGCAGCTCGCGGGTCGCCTCCCGTCCGGCTTCCTGGATCGCCAGCAGCGCCTCGGGCACCTGTTCACCCCGCCTGCGGGCCACGTGGACGGCGACTTCCGACTGCACCTTGATGATCGAGATCTGGTGGGTGAGCGAATCGTGCAGTTCCCTCGCGATGTGCAGGCGCTCCTCGTCCGCGCGGCGCCGCGCGGTCTCCTCCCGGGTGCGCTCGGCTTCGTCCGCCCGTTGCTCGGCCTGCCGCAGCGCCTCTCCCGCAGCGAACGCGGCGATCAGCCAGGCAATCTCCAGAACGTGGCGGGCCTGCGCCAACGCCTCGCCCGCAGGCCCGTCATGGAAGAGCAGGGCAGTGAGGAGAAGCACGGCCAGCATGGCCACGGACGCCGCCGCCGTGACGGCGCGATGCCCGGCCCGCACCGCCCCGTACACCGCGACCAGGTACGAGACGGCGAGCGCGTCGAATCCCGCCGCCTGGTATCCCACCGCACACAGCCCGGTGACGGCCAGGACGGTCAGCGGAGCCCGGCGCCGCGCGGCCAGCGCGAGGCCACCGGCCACCAGCAGCGCGTACCCGAGCATGTCGGGCCCCGTACCGGGGTGCTCCCCGGCCAGCCCGGTGCCCAGCAACAGGGCCGCCACGCCGAGGGCGATCACCCGGTCACCGATACCGGGCGGGACGCTGAACCGTCCTATGTCCATGCGCGCACCTTAACCGGGTGCCGTTACCGGCAACTCCTGCTCGTGGACGAGCAGTCGGCTGCCGCATCCGCGGTATTCGCGCGGCTTCTGCTGCGGATGCGGCAGCGCGAAGTGT
The DNA here is from genome assembly GCF_042795295.1 of Streptomyces sp. NPDC056486. Classification (NCBI taxonomy): domain Bacteria; kingdom Bacillati; phylum Actinomycetota; class Actinomycetes; order Kitasatosporales; family Streptomycetaceae; genus Streptomyces; species Streptomyces sp. NPDC056486. Next base: position 38,318 of record NZ_JBHTSF010000020.1, on the reverse strand, counting down.
CTGCGTCTGCGGGACGACCGGCGGTGCGGTCGGCAGCCATGCTCACGGCACAGCAAAGGGCGAACGAAGAGGGGGAGATACGTGAACACGTCAGATGTTCTGATGGCGGCGGCCGAGGGCGGGATCATCGGCGACGGGCGTACCGGCGCCAACCTGGCTCTCGGGGTCGGGCTGGTCGGTGTGGCCATCGGATGGCTGGCCCTGGCCCGCGCCGCCGGGCGTATCAGCACCGGCAACGCGCGCACCGGCGCCGTCTCGGCCATGGCGGCGGGGCTGGTCGGCACGGCCCTCGGCGTGCTGCACCTGGCCACCTCCAGCGGTGGCCCCGGCACCGGCAACGGCCTTGTCGGAGCCATCGCCGCCGTCCCGCTGGGCCTGATCGCCGTCGTCCTCGGCTGCCGGGCGCTGATCCGCTTTCGCCACACCGTGCCGATCGGCTGACCCCGGCTGGCCCCGGCTGACCTCGGCTGCCCCCGTCTGACCGATGCGCGGCCGGACATGGTCAGCCGCGGGCCGCGAGAGCGCGCCGCGTGCTGTAGACGCCGGCCCCAACAGCCAGCACGGCCGCCCCGAAGATCACCGAGGAGGCGGGCAGGGCGAAGGCCAGAATCAGGCAGCCGACCAGCCCAAGGAGGGGAACGATCCGTGCGGGGCGGCCCTCCTGAGGGGTCAGGGTCCAGGCAGAGACGTTGGCGATGGCGTAGTAGAGAAGCACCCCGAAGGACGAGAAGCCGATCGCCCCGCGCACGTCCGCCGTCGCGGCCACCACCGCCACGACGGCGCCGACCGCCAGCTCCGCCCGGTGCGGCACCTTGAATCGTGGATGCACCGCGGACAGGGCGTGCGGCAGATGCCGGTCGCGGGCCATGGCCAGGGTGGTGCGGGAGACGCCCAGGATCAGCGCCAGCAGCGAGCCGAGCGCGGCCACCGCCGCCCCGGCACGGACCACCGGCCCCAGCCCGTCCGCGCCGGCCGCACGCACGGCATCCGACAGTGGCGCCGCGGCATCCGCCAGCCCCTTCGGCCCCAGCACCGCGAGGACGGCGACGGCAACGGCGGCGTAGACGACCAGGGTGATGCCCAGCGCGAGCGGGATCGCCCGGGGAATGGTCCGGGCGGGATCGCGGACCTCCTCGCCGAGGGTGGCGATGCGCGCGTACCCGGCGAAGGCGAAGAACAGCAGGCCCGCCGCCTGGAGCACCCCGCCGAATGAGGCGTCGGGGCCGACGTCCAGCCGGGCCGGGTCCGCCGCCGATGAGGTGAGGCCGGCGACCACGACCGCCGCGAGCACCGCCAGGACGACGGCGACGATCGCCCGGGTCAGCCATGCGGACTTCTGGATCCCGGCGTAGTTCACGACGGTCAGCGCCACCACCGCGGCGACCGCCACCGCGTGGGCTTGTTCGGGCCACACATACGAGCCGACGGTCAGCGCCATCGCCGCGCAGGAGGCGGTCTTGCCGGTCACGAAGGCCCAGCCGGCCAGGTAGCCCCAGAAGTCACCGAGGCGTTCGCGACCGTAGAGGTAGGTGCCGCCGGAGGCCGGGTAGCGGGCGGCAAGACGGGCGGAGGAGGTGGCATTGCAGTACGCCACCACCGCGGCCACCGCCAGAGCGACCAGCAGTCCGGAGCCGGCCGCGCGGGCGGCCGGGGCGAGCGCCGCGAAAATGCCCGCACCGATCATCGAACCCAGTCCGATGAGGACGGCGTCCATGAGGCCCAGCCGCCGTTGGAGCCGTGGTGACGCTGTCTCAGTGGGCTGACGCATGACGTGCCTCCGATTTCCGGCATGGAGAGCCGGGCCCCCGTAAGCAAAGTACATCAATCTCGTTTGATGTACTTTGGATTCATGAGGTCCCCGGATCCTGCCGCCCCGGTGTTCGTGCAGCTGGCCGCCCACCCGCTGCGCTGGAAGCTGCTGAGCGAACTGGCCGCGAGCGACTACCGGGTTCATGAACTGGTGGAACGGGTCGGCCAGCCGCAGAACCTGGTCTCCTACCATCTGCGGCTGCTGCGCGGCGGAGGGCTGGTCACCGCCCGCCGCAGCAGCTTCGATGCCCGCCACAGCTACTACCACCTGGACCTGGAGCAGTGCCGCCACTCGCTCGCCGACACCGGCAGCGCCCTGCACCCGGCGCTGGGTTCCGCCCCCGCCCCGCCGCCATCGCCGCGGACGGCGAGACGCCCCGCCGTCCTGTTTGCCTGTACGGGCAACAGCGCCCGCTCACCCATCGCCGAGGCGCTGCTGCGCCACCGCACCGACGGCCGGGTCGAGGTGACCAGCGCCGGCAGCCACCCCAAAGCCCGTATTCATCCCGACGCCGTACAGGTCCTGCGTGAGCAGCACGGCATCGATGTCTCGGGGCAGCGTCCTCGGCACCTGGACACACTGCTCGGCCGCCGGTTCGACTACGTGATCAGCCTGTGCGACAAGGTCCGCGAGGTCTGCCCCGACTTCGGCGACCAGCCACGGCTGATCCACTGGAGCATTCCCGACCCGGCTGCAGCCGTCGGCCCCGGCCCGGTCGGGTACGCCGCATTCGTCCACACGGCAGCAGAGATCGACAGCCGTATCCGCGCCCTGCTGCCGCTTCTCGTCCCCACACCACAGGAGGTTCAGCCGTGAGTACACCCGACCAGTTCGCCGGCGTCCGGTACCTCGTCGACGACGTCCAGGCAGCCATCGACTTCTACACCACCCACCTGGGCTTCACCCTGCGCACCAGCGCCGCCCCCGCCTTCGCCGACGTGACGCGCGGACCGCTGCGGCTGCTGCTGTCCGGCCCGGCCAGCTCCGGTGCCCGCGCCACCCCCAGCGACCTCGGCGCCGGGGGCAACCGCATCCACCTGATCGTCGACGACCTCGACACCGAGATCGACCGCCTGCGCAGCGCCGGACTCGCCTTCCGCGGCGACGTGGTCTCGGGCCCCGGCGGACGTCAGATCCTGCTCAACGACCCCGCCGGCAACCTGATCGAACTGTTCGAGCCCGCTACAGCCCGGGCATGAGATCAGCAGCCCCTCAACAAACGTGCCCCGCACCCGGAAACGAATGAACGGATCTAGGTACGGGGCACGCTCGCGACGAGCCGGGGGACGTCAGGCGGCGGCAGGCACCGTCTGCGGCTTGTCGGTGGTGGTTCCGTCGAACTCGTCGAGCGGCGAAGCCGACGCGCTCTCGTAGGCGTCGCGGTCCAGGATCTTCTCGCGGGCGGCGACGATCACCGGGATGGCGGCCTGTCCGGCGACGTTCGTGGCGGTGCGCATCATGTCCAGGACCGGGTCGATGGCGAGCAGCAGGCCCACGCCCTCCATCGGGAGGCCCAGCGTCGACAGGGTCAGCGTCAGCATGACCGTGGCGCCGGTCAGACCGGCCGTCGCGGCCGAGCCCACCACCGACACGAAGGCGATGAGGACGTACTCCTTGATGCCCATCTGCACGTCGAAGATCTGCGCGACGAAGATCGCGGCGATCGCCGGGTAGATCGCGGCGCAGCCGTCCATCTTCGTGGTGGCGCCGAACGGCACCGCGAAGGACGTGTACTCCTTCGGCACGCCGAGGCGCTCGGTGACCCTCTGGGTGACCGGCATCGTGCCGACCGAGGAGCGCGAGACGAAGGCCAGCTGGATCGCGGGCCAGGCGCCCTTGAAGAACTGCAGCGGGTTGACCTTGGCGACCGTGGAGAGCAGCAGCGGGTAGACGCCGAACATCACGATGGCGCAACCGACGTAGATGTCGACGGTGAACGTCGCGTACTTGCTGATCAGGTCCCAGCCGTAGTCGGCGATGGCGAAGCCGATGAGGCCGATGGTGCCGATCGGCGAGAGCTTGATGACCCACCACAGGGCCTTCTGGAGGAGAGCCAGAACGGACTCGCTCAGCTCCAGGATCGGCTGCGCCTTCTCACCGATCTTCAGTACGGCGATACCGGCGACGGCCGCCATGAAGACGATCTGCAGGACGTTGAGCTCGGTGAACGGCGTGATGACGTCCGTCGGGATGATCCCGGTGAGGAAGTCGATCCACGATCCCGCGTGGTCCGGCTTGGCGCCGTCCTTCGGGGTGAGGCCTGTGCCGGCGCCCGGGTTCGTGATGAGCCCGATGGCGAGACCGATGACGACCGCGATCAGCGACGTGATCATGAACCACACCAGCGTCTGCGTGGCGAGGCGCGCGGCGTTGTTGACCTTACGCAGGTTGGTGATCGACACCAGGATGGCGAAGAAGACCAGCGGGGCGACCGCGAGCTTGAGCAGCCCGATGAAGGTGCTTCCCACCTTGTCCAGGGTGGTGACGAGCCAGGACACGTCCTGGCTGCGGGCCAGCCAGCCGAGCAGGACACCGAGGACCAGGCCGCCGAGGATCTGCGCCCAGAACGGCAGCTTGAGGAATCTGGGTATCCGGGAGCCGGACTTCGGCTCGTCGGTCTCGGAGACCGGGGATACAGGGGGGTTCGCGGACACGGACACACTCCGGGTAATGGCGGGGGACGTGAGGGAGCGGCGACCGCGAGGGGGTCAGACGGGACGGCCGTAACGGCGCCGCTGCAGTGCAGATGTCACTTGGTGCTTGTCGTTTGCGCTGTTCGCAGAGGACTCGGAGAACTCAGAGACGGCGACGACAGGCCGCGGACACGCAGCGGCAGAGATCGACATGCAGGCGCGCCACGAGCGGAACGCTCATGAGGATGCGGGGCGCGACGGCTGTCTTCATGTCGAACACGTTAACACTTGAACTTTGAGAACATCAAAGGTCTTGTTTGAGGTAGACGAGGCCGATCAGAGGCGAGAGCCCCTCCGGGACGCAAGAAACCCCGGCCCGGAGCGGCTGCTCCAGTACCGGGGTTGAGGTCTTTGTGACGAAGCTGACGAAGCTGACGAAGCCGAGGAAGACTTACGACTGCGCGCGGGCCGCGTCGTCGGCGACGTCCTCCTGGGTGCGGTTCGCCTCCAGGTTGGCCTTGGTCCGCTCCACGCGCTCGACGACCTGGACCGACGCCCGGTCCCGCTCGCCCCGCAGCACCACGAAGCTGATGGGTGCGGAGATGACGAGGGCGAGAAGGAGCACCCAGAGGAGGTTGGAGTCCCCGAGGCCCTTCGGCAGGATCCCGGCGTAGACAAGGCCCCAGACCGCGAAAAAGCAGCCCACGAAGACTCCGAGGCGCATCAGCGTGTAGCGGAACATGTCAATCCACTCTTCCGTTCCGAAATGGGCCCGAGTAGGACGAGCACCTCCAGTGAAGCATGGGAGGGGTCGCGTCCGGCAAGGGGGTGAGCCCTCACGGCCTCGCGGCCCCTTCCGCGAACCGTCAGCCGAGCGGGAGCAGCATGGTGATGTCGTCGCGGTCGTCACCGGGGGCGACGCGGATCGCGCCGGGCACCCGTCCGACCTCCTTGTATCCGCAGGACTCGTAGAACCGGTCGACTCCCGTGCCGCCCCGGCAGGTCAGCCGGATCGCCTCGATGCTGTCGATGCCGCGGGCGGCGTCCGCGGCGGCGGCCATCAGGTCGCGCCCGTATCCCTTGCCCTGGTGCCTGGGGTGCACCATCACCACGTACAGCCAGATCCAGTGCCTCATGAGGCGGTGCGTGTTGTACGCGAGGAAGGCTGTCGCGGCGACGGCGCCGTCCTCGTCGTAGCCGACGAGCAGCCGGGTGTGCCCTTCGCTCAGCTGGGTCAGGCGCTTCAGCCACTCGGGGCGTATGTCCTCGACCGTCACCGGCGGTACGAAACCGACGGCTCCGCCGGCGTTGGACACGTCGGCCCAGAGGGCGAGGACGCCGTCACGGAGGGCGGGATCGATCTCCGGGTCCAGCCGGAAGGTAAGTGCCATGGAGCAAGATTAACCATTACTTACTTCACGCCTCAACCGTGTTTCGCATGCCGGACAACGCGACGAGCCCCGGCCGAAGCAGCCGGGGCTCGTCACATCGTCCGTACGCAGGTGACCCGTCAGACCCGCATCGCCTGCGGGGTCTCACGAAGCGACCGGTCAGGACCCTCGTACTCACGGATCGACTCGTAGCGCGTGTTCCGCTCGATCGGACGGAAGCCCGCCTCGCGGATGAGGTCGAGCAGGTCCTCACGCGTCAGCTTGTTCGGCGTACCGAAGTTGTCCGCGTCATGCGTGATCTTGTACTCGACGACCGAGCCGTCCATGTCGTCCGCGCCGTGCTGCAGCGCGAGCTGCGTCGTCTGCAGGCCGTGCATGACCCAGAAGACCTTGACGTGCGGGACGTTGTCGAAGAGCAGCCGCGAGACCGCGAAGGTCTTCAGGGCCTCGGCGCCCGACGCCATGGTCGTCCGCGCCTGGAGGCGGTTCCTGACCTTGCCGTCCTTCATGTCCACGAAGTCGTGCTGGTAGCGCAGCGGGATGAAGACCTGGAAACCGCCGGTCTCGTCCTGGAGTTCGCGCAGGCGCAGCACGTGGTCGACCCGGTGACGGGGCTCCTCGATGTGGCCGTACAGCATCGTGCTCGGGGTCTTCAGACCCTTCTCGTGCGCGAGCCGGTGGATGCGCGACCAGTCTTCCCAGTGGGTGCGGTGGTCGACGATGTGCTGCCGCACCTCCCAGTCGAAGATCTCCGCGCCGCCACCGGTCAGCGACTCAAGGCCCGCTTCGATCAGCTCGTCGAGGATGTCGGACGCCGACATCCCCGAGATCGTCTCGAAGTGGTGGATCTCCGTGGCCGTGAACGCCTTCAGGGAGACGCTCGGGAGCGCCTTCTTCAGCTCGCTCAGGGACCGCGGGTAGTACCGCCACGGCAGGTTCGGGTGCAGGCCGTTGACGATGTGCAGCTCGGTGAGGTTCTCGCCCTCCATCGCCTTGGCGAGGCGGACGGCCTCCTCGATGCGCATCGTGTACGCGTCCTTCTCGCCCGGCTTGCGCTGGAACGAGCAGTACGCGCACGAGGCGGTGCACACGTTCGTCATGTTGAGGTGACGGTTGACGTTGAAGTGCACGACGTCGCCGTTCTTGCGCGTGCGCACCTCGTGGGCGAGACCGCCGAGCCAGGCGAGATCGTCCGATGCGTAGAGGGCGATGCCGTCCTCGCGGGACAGCCGCTCACCGGCCCGGACCTTCTCCTCTAGCTCGCGCTTGAGTCCCACGTCCATGCGCCGGCCGCCTCTCCAAATGTCTACGTAAATCGGGCCTCGCCCACGGTACGCCTAGCCTCCTAGGACTCTTCCGGCAGCTCCCCGACGCGGTTCTCCCACTTTGTGGAGAGCACGATCGTCGTACGCGTCCTGGAGACGCCCTTCGTGCCGCTCAGTCTGCGGATCGTCTTCTCCAGGCCGTCCACGTCACTGGCCCGGACCTTGAGCATGTACGAGTCGTCGCCCGCGATGAACCAGCAGTCCTCGATCTCGTGCAGATCCTTCAGGCGCCGTGCCACGTCCTCGTGGTCGGCGGCGTCCGAGAGGGAGATGCCGATGAGGGCGATGACGCCCAGGCCGAGCGAGGCGGAGTCCACCGTCGCGCGGTAGCCGGTGATGACACCCGCCGCTTCGAGGCGGTTGATCCGGTCCGTGACGCTCGGTCCTGAGAGGCCGACGAGTCGGCCGAGTTCGGCGTACGAGGCCCTGCCGTTCTCGCGCAGGGCCTGGATGAGCTGCCTGTCCACGGCGTCCATAGGTGCGATGCCTTTCATTATTCAGCGATACCGCGAGTCTATGTGTAGAATCCAAGGTGCAACAGGGTCAACGCCCTGTGAATCTTTCCAAATTTCAGCAGATCAACGACGATCCTTCAGGAGTGAGTCACCCGTGTACTCGATCGAGATGGCCTACGCCCGAATGCGCGAGCTGCAGGACCTGGCCAACCGCTCGCGTGCCCACAAGCCCACCGCGCCCCAGGGCGAGCGCCGCACGAAGCGCGCCGCCAAGAAGCGCTAATCCCCCGGAGAGGCAGAGCCCGAACCGAGCTCTCCCTTCCAGCGGCGGTACAGCTGATGCGGCACCCCTGCCGCATCGAGCGTCCGCCCGGCGACGAAGTCCACCAGATCCTGGATGTGCGTCGCCCCCGCGTAGAACGCCGGAGAGGCGGGCAGCACGACCGCGCCCGCCTCGTCCAGCGTCACCAAGTGCTTCAGCGTCTGCCCGTTGAGCGGTGTCTCGCGTACGCAGACGACCAGCTGCCGGCCTTCCTTCAGCGTCACGCTCGCCGATCGCTGCAGCAGATCCTTCGACAGCCCGAGCGCGACCCCGGCCACGCACGCCGTGGACGCCGGCACGATCAGCATCCCCTTGGTCGCGTACGACCCCGAAGAGGGCCCGGCGGCAAGATCCCCGGCCGCCCAGTACCGCACGTCGTCCACCGGCACATCGAACGTGCCCGGCTTCCCGTCGGCACCGCGCTCCAGCCACTCCCGCAGATCCTCCTGCCAGTGCGCGTCCCGGAAGGCGATGCCCGTCTCGTCCAGGATCGTCAGGCGTGAGGCCCGCGAGACCACCAGGTCGACGCTCTCCCCCGCCGCGAGCAACGCCCGCAGCACGGCGGCGGCGTACGGGGTCCCTGAGGCCCCCGACACCCCCACGATCCAAGGCTTACGCTGCGTATCTCCTGGCTTCACGCTGTGAGCCTAGACGGTCAGACCGCGCACCAGCAGATCGAGCAGGGCGCAGACGAAGAGCGCGATGCCGATGAAGCCGTTGACCTGGAAGAAGGCGCGGTTCAGGCGTGAGAGGTCGTGCGGCTTCACGAGGGAGTGCTCGTAGAGGAACGCGCCCGCCACGATCGCGAGACCGAGCCAGAGGAACGGGCCCGCGCCGGTGTCCGCGGCGTACCAGACGAAGAGCGCGGTGGTCACGAGGTGACAGCCGCGGGCGCCCCAGATGGCGGCCGGGATGCCGAACCGCGCGGGCACCGACTTCACGCCGACCTCGCGGTCCGTCTCCACGTCCTGGCAGGCGTAGATCAGGTCGAAGCCGCCGATCCAGACGCCGACCGCGAGCCCGAGGATGACGGCCTGCCACGACCACTCGCCGGTGATCGCGATCCAGGCGCCGACAGGACCCATGGCCTGGGCGAGGCCCAGGATCGCCTGCGGGAAGTTCGTGAACCGCTTGCCGTAGGGATAGACGACCATCGGGATCACCGCGATGGGGGCGAGCGCCAGGCAGAGCGGGTTGAGCAGGGCGGCGGCGCCGAGGAACACGACGAGCGCGATCAGCGCCCCGGTCCAGGCGGACTTGACCGAGACGGCGCCCGTGACGAGCTCGCGGTGGGCGGTCCTCGGGTTACGGGCATCGATCTCGCGGTCGATGATCCGGTTCGCGGCCATGGCGAACGTCCGCAGGCCGACCATGCAGATGGTGACCAGGAGCAGTCGGCCCCAGTGGATGTTCTCGTCCAGCTTGAACATCGCGGTCAGGGCCGCGATGTAGGCGAAGGGCAGGGCGAAGACCGAGTGCTCGATCATGACGAGGCGCAGGAACGCCTTGACCTTGCCGGGCGGGGCGGGCTCGGGCCCGAAGAGTTCCGGGGTGGCTGAATCAGCACTCATCTTTAGAGCCCGTACTCCTTCCAGCGGCGGTCGACCTTCGACGCCGTCTCCGGGTCGGACTCGACCATGTTCGGCCAGCCTCCGTCCCGTGTGTATCCCTCTTCGGGCAGCTTCTTCGTCGCGTCGATGCCCGCCTTGCCGCCCCAGAACTGCTGGTAGGAGGCGTGGTCGAGATGGTCGACGGGACCTTCGGCCACCGTCAGGTCGCGCGCGTAGTCGGTGTTGCCGAGCGCACGCCAGGACACTTCGTGCAGGTCATGGACATCGCAATCCTTGTCCACGACCACGATCAGTTTGGTCAGCGACATCATGTGGGCACCCCAGATGGCGTGCATGACCTTCTGCGCGTGCTTCGGGTACTTCTTGTCGATCGAGACGATCGCGCAGTTGTGGAAGCCGCCGGACTCCGGCAGGTGGTAGTCCACGATGTCCGGGACGATCACCTTGAGGAGGGGGAGGAAGAACCTCTCCGTGGCGCGGCCGAGCGGGCCGTCCTCCGTCGGCGGGCGGCCCACCACGATCGACTGGAGCAGCGGACGCTTCCGCATCGTCACGCAGTCGATCTTCAGGGCGGGGAAGTCCTCCTGCGGCGTGTAGAAGCCGGTGTGGTCGCCGAAGGGACCCTCCGGCAGCATCTCGCCCGGCTCGAGCCAGCCCTCGATGACGACCTCGGCGTGCGCCGGGACCTGGAGCGGGACCGTCTTGCAGTCCACCATCTCCACGCGCTTGCCCTGGATGAACCCGGCCAGCATGTACTCGTCCATGTCACCCGGCAGCGGCGCGGTCGACGCGTACGTCACGGCGGGCGGACAGCCGAAGGCGATCGCGACCGGCAGCTTCTCGCCCCTGCGGGCGGCCACCTGGTAGTGGTTGCGGCTGTCCTTGTGGATCTGCCAGTGCATGCCGATGGTGCGCTTGTCGTGGCGCTGGAGGCGGTACAGGCCGAGGTTGCGCACCCCGGTGTCCGGGTCCTTGGTGTGGGTCAGGCCCAGGTTGAAGAAGGAGCCGCCGTCCTCGGGCCAGGTGAAGAGCGCGGGCAGCTTCTCCAGGTCGACGTCGTCGCCGGTGAGGACGACCTCCTGGACCGGCGCGTTGTCGGACTTCACCTTCTTCGGCGGTACGTGCGTCATCGCGCCGAGCTTCCCGAAGGCCTCGCGCACCCCGACGAAGCCGTGCGGCAGCTCGGGCTTGAGGAGGCCGCCGATCTTGTCGCTGATCTCGCTGTACGACTTCAGGCCGAGCGCCTTCAGGAGGCGCCGGTCCGTCCCGTACACGTTCATCGCGAGCGGCATCGCCGAGCCCTTGACGTTCTCGAAGAGGAGCGCGGGGCCGCCGGACTTCTGCACCCGGTCGGTGATCTCGCCGACCTCCAGGTACGGATCGACCTCGGCCTTGATGCGCTTGAGATCGCCCTCGCGCTCCAGTGCACGGAGCAGGGAGCGAAGATCGTCATAAGCCATGCGGTCAAGTATCGGTCACCGGCTACCCTTGCCCCGTCACCGGGGGCACGCTCGTCTCCCGCCGCCACCGCTTGGGGGATCGCGCCACCATGCTCAGGTATCTGCCGTTCCTCCTTGTCCTCGCGGTGTGGATCTACGCCTTCATCGATGTCCTGAACACTCCTGAGAAGGAGATCAAGCATCTGCCGAAGGTGGTCTGGGTCATCATCGTGCTGCTCTTCGGCGAGGTCCTGCTCGGACCGATCGCCTGGTTCGTCACGGGCAAGGTGCGCAAGACGCCTGCCGCCGGAGGTGGCCCGCGCGCCGGACGCGGCGGACAGTGGGTGGCACCGGACGACAACCCCGAGTTCCTGAAGTCCCTCAGGGACGAGGACCCGGACGACAAGAACGACGACAAGAAGTAGACGGCAGGAAACAAGGGACAGGGACAAGGGCACGGAGGGCTGATGATGGAACTGCGGCTGCTCGTCACCTTCGAAAAAGTCGCGTCCGTACTCAGCTTCACGCAGGCCGCTGCCGAGCTGAAGTACGCCCAGTCCAGCGTCACCAGCCAGATCCGCTCCCTGGAGTCCTCGCTCGGCACCGAACTCTTCGACCGGCTCGGCAGCCACATCCGTCTGACGGAGGCCGGTGAGCGCCTGCTCCCCTACGCCCGGCAGATCATCGAGCTGACGGACGAGGCGCGGGCCGCGGTCGTCGACGCCGAGGAGCCGACCGGCGCGATCGCGGTCGGCACGATGGAATCGCTGACCTCCTACCGCCTGCCCCCGCTGCTCGAACTCTTCCACCACCGCTACCCGAAGGTGCAGCTCGCCCTGCGCCCCACGCTTGGCGACGAGACCCGGCATGCGCTGCGGCAGGGGACGTACGACGTCGGGTTCCTGATGGAGCAGGAGACCGAGCACGCGGGCCTGGAGACCGAGGTCCTCGCCGAGGAGCCCCTGGTCCTGGTCTGCGCGCCGACTCATCCGCTGGCCGGGCACGGGGCGGATTCGCTCGGCACGGGCGATCTGGCGGCGGTGCAGCTGGTCGGTACGGAGCCTGGCTGCCCCTACCGGGATCTGTTCGAGGACGAGCTGCGGGTGCGCAACGGCGGCCCGCCGCCCTTCATGGAGTTCGGCACGATCGAGGCCACCAAGCGAGGTGTCGCCGGTGGCCTCGGGGTGGCGCTGTTGCCGCGGATGGCGGTGCGCGATGAACTGGCTTCGGGGGTGCTTGTCGCGCTGCCGTGGGAGCCGCCGTTCGTGCTGCACACGCAGCTCGCGTGGCGGTCGGGGAAGCGGCTGCCCGCTCATGTACGGCTTTTCATCGAGCAGTCGGTACGGCTGGTGCGGGAGCAGGCAGCGGAGTCGGCGAAGTAGCGCCGGAGCCTGAACCGGCGACCACCTTCGGTGACTTGGCCCGGTTGACCTTGAGGCTCGCGAGGACGATCAGCGGGACGCCGAGGGCCTGGACGAGTCCGATGTGGTGCCCGTAGACGGCCCAGTCGGCGACCATCGCGACCGCCGGGTACGTGAAGGCCAGTACGGCGATCTTGGCGGTGGGCAGCTTCGCGTACGCCGCGTACATCAGGACGTACATCAGGCCGGTGTGGATGACGCCGAGCCCGATCAGCCAGCCCCATCCGGCGCCCGTTCCGCTCATCGCGCCGAAGTCGGAGAAGGGCAGCAACAGCGGGATGCCGACGAGGACTTGGATGAGGGCGATGAGGTGGGGGCGTACGCCGGTGATGCGCTTGGTGACGAGCGTGGAGAGGCCGTAGAGCAGCGCGGCGATGAGCGCGAAGCCGATGCCGGTCAGCGAGCCGAGGTCACCGGGCCGCACCCCGGAGACCAGGACGAGTCCGGCGAACGCGGTGGCGAGCCACATGAGTTGGTGCCTGGTCAGGCGCTCGCGGAAGATGACCGCGCTGAGCAGCACGAGCAGGAACGGCTGTGTGTGGTAGACGACGGTCGCGAGCGAGATCGAGGTGGCCTCGTACGCCTTGAAGAGGAACACCCAGTTGAAGACGATGAACGCGCCGCCGAGCGCGGCGAGTCCGAGCTTCTTCGGGGTGATGCCGTGATTGCGGAAGTAGCCGCGGGCGAAGGCGTAGGTGCCCAGGGCGAGCGCGCCGAACAGCACCCGGAAGAACACGACGTTGAACGCCGACGCACCGGATTCGACGACGAAGATACCGAGGGTGCCGGAGAGCATCATCGCGGCGGTGAGTTGGGCTGTGCCCTTGTTCTCTGAGGTCATGCCATGAAGCTACGAGCGGACGTATGCGCTGGTCCACGAGCCAGTGGGGCGTCCTGCCGATGGGGTCATCGGCGGGGACGATGACCCCCGTCCGGACGGCAAAGGCCGGTTCCCATGACCTGGGTCACGGGAACCGGCCTTTGTGAGGCGGTGGCGGTACGGAGTGTCAGACGCCGGCGTACGAGTGCTTGCCGGTGACGAAGATGTTCACGCCGTAGTAGTTGAACAGCCAGCAGCCGAAGGCGATCAGGGCCAGGTAGGCGGCCTTGCGGCCCTTCCAGCCCGCCGTCGCGCGTGCGTGCAGGTAGCAGGCGAAGGCGACCCAGGTGATGAAGGACCAGACCTCCTTGGGGTCCCAGCCCCAGTAGCGGCCCCACGCGTCGCCGGCCCAGATCGCGCCCGCGATGATCGTGAACGTCCACAGCGGGAAGACCGCGGCGTTCACGCGGTAGCCGAACTTGTCGAGCGAGGCCGCGGCGGGCAGCCGCTCCATGACGGACGTGGCGAACTTGCCGGGCTGACCGCCCCGCTCCAGCTTCGCCTCGTAACTGTCCCTGAAGAGGTAGAGCACCGTCGCGACGCCACCGACGTAGAAGCACGCCCCGCAGAAGATCGCGGTGGAGACGTGGATCCACAGCCAGTACGAGTGCAGGGCGGGGACCAGCTGGTCGCTCGCGGTGTACAGGACCGTGACGGCGAGACCGAGGTCGAGGAGGACCGTGGTGATCAGCGGCAGGCCGAGCCAGTTGACGTTCTTCTTCAGCAGCATCAGCACGAGGTACACGCCGACGGCCATCGTGGAGAACGTCAGGTTGAACTCGTACATGTTGCCCCACGGCGCCCGCTGCACCGAGAGGGCGCGGGTGAGCACACCGCCGAACTCGATGAGGAACCCGAGCACGGTGAGGGACACGGCGATACGGCCGTAGAGGTCCCCCTTCTCGTCACCGGCCGCGGCGCCGGGACCGTCCGGCACGTCGCGGCGTCCGGCGGCGGAGCGGGTGACGACCTTGGGTGCGCTCTGCGGCCGGTCGAGGACGGCGGTGCCGCCCTTCGCCTTGGCGGTGACCGCGGGCGCCTCGACGGCGGCGTCGGTCTTCGCGGTGATCGCGGAAGCCGTACGGGCGACCTTGCTGCGGCTGCCGAGGATCCACTCGGCCATGTGCGCGAAGAAGGCAAGAAGATAGACGGCCATCGCGGAGTAGATCAGCACATTGCTGATGCTCGCGAGGTTCTCGTTCGGTTCGGCGGCGAGGGTGGTGGCGAGATTCACTTCTCAGCCCCTTCGGCAGGAACAACTTGGGGGGTGGAATCGGCATGGTCTGGATCGGGCGCGCTCGGCGCCTTCTCGTGAAGGTGCGCGGCGAGGTCGCCGAGTTCTTCGGGCAGCTTGGCGGACTCACTGCGGCCGAGCCCGGCCATCTCGACGACGGTGACGCCGTCAGCGCCCCGGACGGCCCGCACCCACACGCGGCGGCGCTGGATGAACAGCGATCCGGCGAGGCCGAAGATGGCGGAGATCGCTCCGATCAGCGCCCACATGCTGCCGGGCTGCTGGGAGATCTGGAAGGTCGCCCAGCGTTTGATGTCCTTGTCGAAGGTGATCGATCCCGCGCCGTTGGGCAGCGTCATCGTCTCGCCGGGCCGCATCCGCTTCTTGAGCAGTTCGCCCTTGGAGTCCTTGAACTTTTGCATCTTGCTGGTATCGAGCTGGTAGACGTTCTGCGGAAGGCCGGAGTCCACACCGAGGCTCCCGTGGTACCCGGACAGCGCGAGCACGGGGTAGTCCAGGGCGGGGAACTGGGAGAACATCTGGCCGTGTCCCTCGCCCGCGAACGTCGGCACGAAGAAGGCGTTGAAGCCGAGCTGTTCCTTCTTGCCGCTCTTGTCGCGGTAGCCGTCGAGGACCTTGACGGCGCCGGTGGCCGTGCCGTTGGAGTCGATCGGCAGGAGCGGCACGGACGCCTTGTAGACGACCTTGCCCTTGCCGTCGCGGACGGTGACGGTCGGGGCGTAGCCGTGGCCGATGAGGTACACCTTCGAGCCGTCGACCTCGAGCGGCTTGTTGACCTCGATGGCCTTCTTCTTCTCCGCGCCGTCGGGGCCCTCGCTGTAGGTGACGTTCGCACGGTAGGTGCGTGCCGTCCCCTTCTCGGGGCCCTTCCGCTCGAACGTCGAGTCGAAGCTGTCCAGCTTGAAGCTGAACGGGGCCAGCTCCTCGGTGTCGAAGAGGCTGCCGGACTTGAAGTTGTCGTACTGGGTGAGGGTGTTGGAGAACCCGTCTCCCTGGACGACGAGCTTGCCGCCCTCGGACTTGAACAGGGCCCCGACGGCGAAGGCCACCAGGAGCACGATCAGCGAGATGTGGAAGAAGAGGTTGCCCGCCTCACGCAGGTAGCCCTTCTCCGCGGCGACCGACGTCTTGGACGTCCCCTGGCCGCCGGTGGTGTGCACCCGGAAGCGGCGCCCCTTGAGCAGCGAGAGCGCGGACTCGTGCACCTGCCCGGGCTCGGCATCGGTGCGCCACGTGGTGTACGCGGGCAGCCGGTCGAGGCGTTTGGGGGCGCCCGGCGGGCGGCCGCGCAGCTGGCCGACGAACTGCCAGGTGCGGGGCACGATGCAGCCGATGAGGGAGATGAAGAGAAGGATGTAGATCGCGGAGAACCACACCGAGCTGTAGACGTCGAACAGCTGGAACTTCTCGTAGATCGGCCCGAGCGTGGTGTGCGCCTTCTTGAAGTCGGCGACCTTCAGCTCGTCGATGCTGGTCTGCGGGATCAGCGAGCCCGGGATCGCACCGAGCGAGAGCAGCAGGAGCAGCAGGAGCGCGACCCGCATCGAGGTCAGCTGCCGCCACATCCAGCGCACCCAGCCGACGACCTCACGGCCGGACCAGACAAGCCACCCGACGGCGCCGGGGGCACGCTTCCCGCCGAAGGATCCGGGCATCGCCCGGTCCACGGGCGCGGTGGAGAGCTGGGAGCCCGCGGCACCCAGTTCGTTCTGCTCTTCAGGGGCTTCGGTCTTGCTCATGGATCAGATTCCCACCGTGTAGCCGTTGGACCAGACCTGCATCTGCTGCACGATGCTGTCCCAGACGCCGGTGACAAGAAGCAGTCCGGTCGCGATCATCATGATGCCGCCGATGCGCATGACCCAGACGTAATGCTTCTTGACCCAGCTGAAAGCGCCGAGCGCCTTGCGGAAGGCGATCGCCGCGAGGATGAACGGAACACCGAGCCCCACGCAGTACGCGACGCTCAGTATGGCCCCGCGCCCCGCGCTCGCCTGGTCGAGGGCCAGAGTGTTGACGGATGTGAGGGTCGGCCCGACGCAGGGCGCCCAGCCGACGGCGAACAGCGCGCCCAGTACCGGAGCGCCCGCGAGCCCGGCGGCGGGCTTCTTGTGGAAGCGGAACTCGCGCTGGGAGAGCCAGGGCATGAGCCCCATGAAGAAGATGCCGAGGACGATCATCAGTCCGCCGAGCACCTTCGTGATGACGCCCTGGTACTGCTGCAGGTTCTGCCCGGCAAAGCCGAAGAGGGCGCCCGTGGAGACGAAGACGGCGGTGAAGCCGAGCACGAAGAGCCCGGCCCCCGCGGCCATCCGCCCCCGCTTGGCCTCCGCGAGATCCGTGCCGCCGACCCCCGTGACGTACGACAGATAGCCCGGCACGAGCGGCAGCACGCATGGGGAGAAGAAGGAGACGAGGCCGCCGAGCAGGGCGACGGGGAGCGCGATGAGGAGCGCGCCGTTCAGTACGGTCTGGTTCGGTTCACCGACTGCGGCGAGGGTGGCAAGACCCCCGGAGGTGACCAGGCTCGACATCACTTCTCCGCGACCAGCGGGTCGATCATCTTGCGCAGCTTCTTCTCGTTCAGCGGCTGCTGCGAGCGCGCGGCGACCTTCCCGTCCCGGTCGATGACGATCGTGGAGGGGATGTAGTTCGGGTTCAGCGTGCCCTTGGGGAAGCGCAGCATGAGCTTGCCCATCGGGTCGTGCAGGCTCGGGTAAGGGACCTTGTAGTTCTTCTCGAAGGCGAGCGCGGGGCCCTTGTCCGTGTCGCGGGTGTTGATCCCGACGAACTGCACGCCCTTGTCCTTGGTGGCGGCGGCGACCTTCACGAAGTTCGGCGCCTCCGCCCGGCAGGGCGGGCACCAGGAGCCCCAGACGTTGAGGACGACGACCTTGCCCTTGTAGTCGTCGAGGCTCAGCTGCTTGCCTTCGAGGGTCTTCCCGTCGATGTCGGGCCCGTCCGTGCGGTCGCCCTTGTCGACGGTGGAGATGCCGTCGGTCCCGGTGATGAAGTTGGTGTTCCCCGAACCGCCCGACGCCCCGCCGGAGCCGCACGCCGACAGGGTCAGCGCGGCGACCGCGGCCCCAGCGCCCAGAAGGACGGCGCGGCTGCGGCTACGGCTGCGGTTCGTGCTGTGTGGGGCGCGGCAGGCGGCACTCATGTGAAAAGTTTCGCATGTCTGTTTCGGGGATCTTCCGCACCCCCCGGGGTTGCGGAAAGTCCCATTTCAGACGGCCTTTCCGAGTCCCTTCCAGCCTGCCGCGGGCGCCTGGCCGACTTCAAGACCCTGCAGGTCGGCGAGGACCTTCGGGTCCTGGACGTCGAGCCAGTCGACGAACTGCTTGAAGGAGACGAGGCGCACATCCTTCTTTCCGGCGATGTGCTTCAGGGCTTCCTCGACGGCGTCCATGTAGATGCCGCCGTTCCACTCCTCGAAGTGGTTGCCGATGAAGAACGGCGCGCGGTTGGACTCGTGGGCCCGCTTGAATCCGGCTATGTAGGACTGGGCGGCCTGCTTGCGCCAGCCCGGGTAGTTGGCCGGCGGGGCCTTCGTGGAGTTCTTCGACTGGTTGGCCAGGATGTTGTAGTCCATGGACAGGACCTCGAAGGTGTGGCCGGGGAACGGCATCGCCTGCAGCGGCAGATCCCAGACGCCCATCTTCTTCTCGGGCCAGCGCTGACGGCCGCCGGGCGACGAGGCGTCGTAACGCCAGCCGAGCTTCTTCGCCGTCGGCAGCAGGTTGTCCTGGCCGAGGAGACAGGGGGTGCGGCCGCCGACGAGTTCCTTGTCGTAGTCGAAAGGCAGCGACGGCAGGTCGGTCCAGCCGGTATTCGTGCGCCATTCCTTCACGAACGAGATGGCCTGGTCGATTTCGCTCTGCCATTGCGCGGACGTCCAGTTGGCGACCGTTCCGCTGCCCGCGCAGAAGTGCCCGTTGAAGTGCGTGCCGATCTCATGGCCTTCGAGCCAGGCCTGCCGGACGTACTTCAGCGTCTCCTTGATGTGCCCGTCGGTGAGATAACCGATGTCGGAGGCGCCGACCCCGTTGTTCGGCGGCTTGTAAAGACGCTTCTTGGACTCGGGAAGGAGATAGAGGCCGGAGAGGAAGAACGTCATCTTCGCGTCGTGTTCCTCGGCCAGCTTCAGGAAACGCGGGAAGAGGCCGTTGCCGACCTCGCCCGCACCGTCCCAGGAGAAGACCACGAACTGCGGGGGCGTCTCACCCGGCTCCAGAGGGACGGGCTTGGCCGGCTGCTTCGGCTGCTTCCCCGTGTACGAGGTCGAACCGTCGCCGATCGGCTTCGCCGGGCGCTTGGCGCCGCCCGTGCCCTGACCCGCGGAACCGCCCGAGTGACCGCTGCCGCCCGTGCCGCAGCCCGCGAGTCCCAAAGCGGCCGCGGACCCGACTCCGAGGCCGAGCATTCCCCTGCGACTGATGTCGCGCATTCCATCCCCATTCGTCGTGCTCGTCGTCCATGCACGATGGACGCCCCGTTAGAGGGCATGACGAACAATGGGGTTCCTGGCAACAGGCACATATTTAGCGCCTGTTACCAAGGGTGGACATTTAGTGGACATTCAGTCGCCGGGCAATTACTCGACGTCGACAACGAAACGAAGGTGGATCGCGGACGGGGTGGGTTATGCGCCGAACGCCTTGGCCTTCCCCTTCACCGGCTTTGCGCCCGCGAGGAGATGGGCGGGAACGAGATCCCGCGCCGGTTCGGTGTACCCCACCGACACGATCTTGTCGCCCCTGTACGTGAACGTCGTCAGCGAGGCGAGCGTGCACTGCCGCTTGCGCGGGTCGTGCCACAGGCGCCGCTTCTCCACGAAGCTCCGCACGATCCAGATCGGCAGCTGATGGCTGACGCACACCGCTTCATGCCCGCGGGCCGCGTCCTTCGCCGCGTCCAGAGCGCCCATCATCCGCACGACCTGCTCGACGTACGGCTCGCCCCAGGACGGCTTGAAGGGGTTGACCAGGTGCTTCCAGTTCTCCGGGTTCTTCAGCGCGCCGTCGCCCACGCCGAAGGTCTTGCCCTCGAAGACGTTGCCCGCCTCGATGAGCCGGCCGTCCGACGCCAGCTCTAGACCGTGCTCCTTGGCGATCGGCGTCGCCGTCTCCTGCGCACGGTCGAGCGGCGATGCCACCACGTGCGTGATGTCACGCGGGGCGAGATGCTCGGCGACCCGGTCGGCCATCTGCCGCCCGAGGTCGGAGAGGTGGTAGTCGGGAAGGCGCCCGTAAAGGATCCCCTCCGGGTTCTCCACCTCGCCGTGACGCATCACGTGGACGACGGTGAGCTCGCTGTCCGCACTCATGCGGTGGCCTCCGTGGTGGATTCAGTGGCTTCGGCGGCCGCGCGCGCGGCACCCGGAAGGGCCGCGGCGATCCGCTCGATCGCCCGCTCGTCATGGGTGGTGGACACGAACCAGGACTCGAAGGCGGAGGGCGGCAGATACACGCCCTGCGACAGCATCGAGTGGAAGAACGCGGTGAAACGGAACGACTCCTGCGTCTTCGCGTCGTCGTAATTGCGCACGTCACCGTCGGTGAAGAAGACGGAGAACATGTTCGACGCGTTCTGCAGCCGGTGCGCGACGCCCTCCTTGGAGAGCGCCTCGGTGACAAGCCCGCGCAGCTGCTCCGATACGGCGTCGACCTTCGCGTACGCCGCGTCGTCGAGCAGCCGCAGCTGCGCGAGGCCCGCGGCCGTCGCGATCGGGTTCCCGGACAGGGTGCCCGCCTGGTAGACGGGGCCGACCGGGGCGAGGTGCTCCATGACGTCCGCCCGGCCACCGAAAGCGGCGGCCGGGAAGCCGCCGCCCATGACCTTGCCGAAGGTCATCAGATCGGGCCGCACTCCGTCGACGCCGAACCAGCCCGCCCTCGACGTACGGAAGCCGGTCATCACCTCGTCCGAGATGTACAGCGCGCCGTTCTCCCGGCACAGGTCGGCGAGCCCCTGGTTGAAGCCCTCACCGGGCGGTACGACGCCCATGTTGCCCGGCGACGCCTCGGTGATGACACAGGCGACCTCACCGGCGTTCGCGGCGAACGCGGCACGCACGGCATCGAGGTCGTTGTACGGGACGACGATGGTGTCGCCCGCCTGGGCGCCGGTGACGCCCGGGGTGTCCGGAAGGCCGAAGGTGGCCAGACCGGAGCCCGCCGCGGCGAGCAGCGCGTCCACGTGACCGTGATAGCACCCGGCGAACTTGATGATCTTGGCGCGGCCGGTGAAGCCGCGCGCGAGACGGATCGCGGACATCGTCGCCTCGGTGCCGCTGGACACGAGCCGCACCTGCTCGACGGGCGCGATGCGCGCGACGATCTCCTCGGCGAGCGCGACCTCGCCCTCACCGGGCGTACCGAACGACGTGCCGCGGGCGACGGCCTCCTGGACGGCTGCGATCACATCGGGGTGGGAGTGGCCGAGGATCATCGGCCCCCACGAGCAAACGAGGTCGACGTACTCACGGCCGTCGGCGTCCGTCAGGTACGGACCGGTACCGGACACC
This sequence comes from Streptomyces sp. NPDC056486, assembly GCF_042795295.1. Lineage (NCBI taxonomy): Bacteria > Bacillati > Actinomycetota > Actinomycetes > Kitasatosporales > Streptomycetaceae > Streptomyces > Streptomyces sp. NPDC056486. The sequence goes on along the minus strand of NZ_JBHTSF010000020.1, from coordinate 17,287 downwards.
ATGAAGCGGGGCGTACCGCCCACAGCGCGGAAAGCGCGCACGGGAGAGTTCACACCGCCGGGCGTCACGGCCGCCGCACGGTCGAAGAGAGTCTGCGAAACTGGGGCGCTATACGGGAAGCTCACATGAACCATGGTGTCAGAGGCTTCGGACATCCTGCGGACAGGTGTTTCACTCGACGTTTTAGCCGGTGACCGTGGGGGAGGTCACTGACACGATGATCGGGTTGCGCGGCGGGGGCCGCTAGGCCTAGAAAAGCAGGGGCGGGCGCCCTGGGAAAAGCAGTCGGGTGGAGATATGCATCGCGGTGGCGGACTGGGCGAGGGGACCGACGACCTGGGTCCGCGGCGTGCCCGGCGGATCGGCAAGCACCGGCGCGAGGCGGAAGCGGCCGAGGCGCAGGCCCTGGCACGGGGCGAGACGGAGCGGGACCGGGCGGGAAGCAGGAGTGGCCGGGTGGGTGGGGTGACCTACAAGTACTTCGGAGCCCCGGACGGCGCGACCGCCGCCCGAGTGCCCATCTCGATGCGCCCTGAAGAGCTCGGCGGCGACGAGCTCGGCATGAACGGCATGTTCACGAAGATCAAGCCGGAGACGGTGGCCGCGATGGTCCTGACCGGCATCGAAGGCATACCCCTGTCCAAGGTGCCCCCGCTCGAACTGGTCGTCCTGCACCCCGACTACGCCGTGGTGAAGCTCCCCATGACGGTCGTCGATCCACTGCGCGGAATCGGCGAGGAGTCGGTCGGCGCCGCTGCGTTCATCTGGTCCACGGTCCCCGACCGCGGCGGCCCGCGCGACGCGTTCAACGTCTATCAATTGCTGCACGAATGGCAGGACTTCAGCCACCGGCTGCATGACGCGGGGCATCAGGCGTACTGCCTGGTGTGGCCGTGACCTAGCCCCGCGTCTCTTTCCCGTGTGCCGGATCTACTCCGGCCTGAGCGCCGCCAGTTGCTGCTCGAAGGGGATCAGCTCCTCGATCAGCTCCTCTTCTTCTCTTGTCGGCGCGGGCCGCATGATTCCGGCCAGTTCGGCCGCGCTCCTCTCGACGCGCCCGTCCAGGCCGTCCGCGCCCCAGTCCTCGGACGCCGCGTAGACGGCCGTCGGTACGACCACCGCCCGCAGATAGGCGAACAGCGGGCGCATCGCGTGTTCCAGGACCAGCGAATGCCGTGGGGTGCCGCCGGTCGCCGCCATCAGGACCGGCGTACCGGCGATCGCGTCCTTGTCCAGGACGGTCAGGACATCGAAGAACGACTTGAACAGGCCGCTGTACGAGGCGGAGAAGACCGGCGTGACGACGATCAGGCCGTCCGCGCTCTTCACCGCTTCCGCCGCCGCGCTCAGCTCAGGGCCGGGGAATCCGGTGACGTAGTTGTGCGCGATCTCCACGGCCAGGTCGCGGAGTTCGACGACCTGGATCTCCACGTCGGCGTGGCGTCCGGTGGCCGCCGCGAGACGGTCGGCGAGCAGCCGGGTGGAGGAAGGGACGCTCAGTCCCGCGGAGACGACGACGAGCTTCATGCGGTTCATGCGGTTCATGCGGTGACCTCCTTGCCCTGAGCGGCGGCCACGCGTGCCGCGTGGGTGGGTGCGTCCGGGACGTTCGCCGGGCGGTTCTTGGCGAACTCCTCACGCAGGACCGGCACGACTTCCTCGCCGAGGATGTCCAGCTGCTCCAGGACGGTCTTGAGGGGCAGGCCCGCGTGGTCCATCAGGAACAGCTGCCGCTGGTAGTCACCGACGCTGTCGCGGAAGGACAGCGTCCGGTCGATCACCTGCTGCGGGGAGCCGACGGTCAGCGGCGTCTGCGACGTGAACTCCTCAAGGGAAGGACCGTGCCCGTAGACGGGCGCGTTGTCGAAGTACGGCCTGAACTCCTTCACCGCGTCCTGGGAGTTCTTCCGCATGAACACCTGACCGCCGAGCCCGACGATCGCCTGCTCCGCGGTGCCGTGCCCGTAGTGCGCGAACCGGCGGCGGTAGAGGTCGACCATCTTCTTGGTGTGCTCCATCGGCCAGAAGATGTTGTTGTGGAAGAAGCCGTCTCCGTAGTACGCGGCCTGCTCGGCGATCTCCGGGGAGCGGATGGAGCCGTGCCAGACGAACGGCGCGACACCGTCGAGCGGGCGGGGCGTCGAGGTGAACGACTGCAGCGGCGTACGGAACTTGCCCTCCCACGTCACGACGTCCTCGCGCCACAGGCGGTGAAGGAGGGCGTAGTTCTCCACGGCGAGGTTGATGCCCTCCCGGATGTCCTTGCCGAACCACGGGTACACCGGGCCCGTGTTGCCCCGGCCCATCATCACGTCGGCCCGGCCGCCTGCCAGGTGCTGGAGCATCGCGAAGTCCTCGGCGATCTTCACCGGGTCGTTCGTCGTGATGAGGGTGGTGGAGGTGGAGAGGGTCAGGTTCTCGGTGCGGGCGGCGATGTAGCCGAGCATCGTGGTGGGCGAGGAGGGGACGAACGGCGGGTTGTGGTGCTCGCCGGTCGCGAAGACGTCGAGCCCGACCTCCTCGGCCTTCAGCGCGATGGCCACCATGGCCTTGATGCGCTCGTGCTCGGTGGGGGTGCGGCCCGTAGTGGGATCCGGCGTCACGTCGCCGACGCTGAAGATCCCGAACTGCATGCCGGATCCGGACTGCATGGCTGACTCACTCTCCGCAGGTTGTTGACGCTTCAACTATACCTACGGAACGGTGGTGATCCAGGGGGTATTCCCGGGTGGGCTCCGGATGGGCGCGGGCCGGGCTCCGGATGGGCGCGGGCCGGGGCTCTTCAGCTACGCCGCAGAGGGCCCGGCAGCTACGCCGCAGAGGGCCCGGCGGGCGTCCAGCGGGGGTCGCGCCCCGTCTCCGCCAGGAGCCGCTCCAGCTCACCGGCCCCCTCGGGCACGGCGACCGGCTCTCCGAAGACGCCCATCTTGCGGGCCGTCGGACCCAGGCCCGCGACCGCTTCCCGCAGCGCGGTGACCACGCCGCTGCTCTCCGGTGCGGCCTCGTACTCCTGGCCGGTGGCGCGGGCCAGGTCCCAGGCGTGCACCGTCAGGTCGAGCAGCGCCATACAGCCGACGGTCCTCGCGGGCATGTCCATCGCGCCCGTGGTGCCCTCGTCGGCGCCGGGCGCGGCCCAGGCGGCGACCAGCTTTCCGGCCTCGTCGGCGAAGCGGTCGCGCCAGTCGGAGTGCTCGGCGACGAAATCGGGGGTCGCGGCGCCGAAATCGGAGTTCTGCTTCGCGGCCAGCGCCTGGAACTGGACGATCACCTGGGAGAGGTGGTTGACCAGGGCCTTCACGTCGTACTCGGCGCAGGGGGTGGGGTCGGTGAGGCGGTCGTCCGGGATGGCGCGGACCACCGGGACGGCGTGGGCTGTGGCCGCCTTCAGGAGGTCGGCGATGCTGTTCTCGCTCATGCGGTGACGGTATGGCGGCGCGAGCTCCCATGGCTTGAAGAAACGCGACACGGGTGCCGGATCCCGGCATACGATCCGGCCATGGCCGACGCTCCCGCCCCGCGCAGCGACACCAAGGGCATCGTCGACGCCGCCGGTCTCTTCACCCGCGTACATTTCCGCCGCCTCGCGCCGGGCGCCGCCTCCTTACGTCCCTACGTGGAGCATTACTGGCTGATCGACTGGGACCTGACAGAGCCGTACGCCTCGCACATCGTGCCGCACCCCTCCGTGAACGTCGTCTTCCAGACGCTCCCCGGGCAGGAGCCCTTCGCCGAGGTGGCGGGGATCGGGCTCGGCCTCTTCACGCAGAAGCTGGAGGGACGGGGGCGGGTCTGCGGGGTCAAGTTCCGGCCCGGCGGCTTTCGGCCGTTCGCCCCGTCGGCGCCGGTGTCCACGTGGACGGGACGGCGGCTGCTGCCTCTGGATGAGGTGTTCGGGGCGGTCCCCGAGGGCGTCCTCGACGCGGTCCTGACCCCCGACGAGGAGCAGGCACGCGTGGCGGCACTCGACGCCTTCCTCCTGGCCGTGGGCCCCACGCCCGATCCACAGGCGGACCTCGCCATGGCACTCGCCGACCGCATCCGCACGGACCGCGGGATCCGCCGGGTCGCCCCGTTCGCGGAGGCGGAGGGCATGTCGGTACGGGCGCTTCAGCGGCTCTTCTCGGCCTGCGTGGGGGTGAGCCCGAAGTGGCTGGTCCTGCGCCACCGGATCCACGAGGCGCTTGAGCGGGCGGAGAACGACACGGAGGTGGACTGGGCGGACCTCGCGGCGACGCTGGGCTACGCCGACCAGGCCCACCTGATCAGGGACTTCACGGCGACGGTCGGGGTGCCCCCTACGGCCTACTCTCCGCACTGACGCTCAGGTCGACGCTCCAGTCGTTGCACCGCATCCAGTGCCCCTTCGGATACTCGAAGTCGTGCTCGCCCCCCGGCGTGAACCCGGCCTTCCTGCACACCCCGTTGGAAGCCGCGTGGTCCGCGGAGGGAAAGGCGTGCAGCCGCCGGTACCGCCCGGCGGCCCGAGCCTCCTCCACCACGAGGCGCGCGGCCGTCGCCGCGATGCCCCGCCCCTGGAACCCGGGCAACACGCCCCACCCCGTCTCCCACGTGAACTCTCCCTGCCAGGCCGTCTCCCAGTACCCGATGGACCCGACGGTGGCGCCGTCGAGCGTTATCCGGAACATGCGCCCCCGCTCCTCAAGGCCCAGATAGCGGCGATGCCGGGACACCAACTGCTCCTGCGTCTCGGGCCCGCCCAAGTGCGCGGTCATCTCAGCGGAGTTGCAGGCGACCAACAGCTCGAAGTCACCCTCCGACCAGGGAACGAGACTCGGACCTACCGACAACGATCTCTCCATGCCCGCCACGGTACGGCGAGGGTCTGACAACGGGCGGCACGTGCTCAGCGCATGCTCGGCACGCACTCGGCACGCACTCGGCACATGCCACGATCTCCCCATGCTCGCCGTCACCCGCTCCGCAGCCCTCTTCGTCCTCGCCGCACTCTTCGAGATCGGCGGCGCCTGGCTCGTCTGGCAGGGCGTACGCGAGCACAAGGGCTGGGCCTGGATCGGCGCGGGCGTCATCGCACTCGGCGTGTACGGCTTCGTGGCCACGCTCCAGCCCGACGCCGAGTTCGGCCGCATCCTCGCCGCGTACGGCGGGGTCTTCGTCGCGGGATCGATCGCCTGGGGCATGGTCGCCGACGGCTACCGGCCGGACCGCTGGGACGTGACAGGGGCGCTGATCTGCCTCGTCGGCATGGCAGTCATCATGTACGCGCCACGGACTCGCTAGGCAGGCGACTTATCCTGGCGGAACAGACGGAACAGCCAGGAACGTACGTACGCCCAAGGAGCAGCCATGACCGCCGCGAACGCCGCGCCCGCCGCCACCCGCATCGCGATCATCACCGGCGCGAGCAGCGGTATCGGCGCCGCCACCGCACGCGGGCTCGCAGCCGCCGGCTACCGCGTCGTCCTCACCGCCCGCCGCAAGGACCGCATCGAGGCCCTCGCCGCCGAGATCACGGCAGCGGGCCACGACGCGATGGCGTACGCGCTCGACATCACCGACCGCACGGCCGTGGACGAGTTCGCCACCGCCTTCCGCAAGGTCGCCGTCCTGGTCAACAACGCGGGTGGCGCGCTCGGCGCCGACACCATCGCCACCGGCGACCCCGCCGACTGGCGCCAGATGTACGAGACGAACGTCATCGGCACCCTGAACGTCACCCAGGCCCTGCTCCCCGCGCTCACCGCGAGCGGCGACGGCACGATCGTGGTCCTCTCCTCCACGGCAGGCCACGGCACGTACGAGGGCGGCGGTGGCTACGTGGCCGCCAAGCACGCCGAGCACGTCCTCGCCGAGACCCTGCGCCTGGAGATCGTCGGCACCCCGGTCCGCGTCATCGAGGTCGCCCCCGGCATGGTCAAGACGGAGGAGTTCGCCACGACCCGCTTCGGCGGCGACACAGAGAAGGCCGCGAAGGTCTACGCGGGCGTGGCAGCCCCCCTCACGGCCGACGACGTGGCGGACACGATCACCTGGGCGGTGACCCGCCCGCCCCACGTCAACATCGACCTCCTGGTGGTCCGCCCCCGCGCCCAGGCCTCGAACACGAAGGTCCACCGGGAGCTGTAGGGCCCCGGTCAGCCGGTGTACACGGCGGCGAGAAGCAACAGGTCCGTCACCGCGAGCGCGGCGCAGCCCGCCAGGCACCAGGCGACAAGGCGGCGGCGCAGTGCCTGGTACCGGCCTTCGTAGGTCCGTCCCAGTTCCTCGGCGCGGTCCGCGGTGCGCTGCCAGGAGACGCGGGCCAGCGCCAGGCACTCTGTCTCCAGGTACCGCTCCAGTTCCTCCCGCTGGCTCCCGGTGAGCCAGTCGAGCCGGGCGGTGACCCGGATCGCCGCCGCACGGCCCTCGTCCCGGGTGGCGCTCAGCAGCAGGTAGCCCTCGACGTCCTGGACCATGGCCCGGCCGTCCCTGCTGCGGTTCGTGCTGCGGTTCGTGCTGTGGTTCGTGCTGTGGTTCGTGCTCATCGGTCCGCCAACTCCCTCTCCCGCGGGGTGACCTCGGCGTGGTGCAGGTCGAAGGCCGGGGATTCGGAGCGGATGCGCGGCAGGGTGAGGAAGTTGTGCCGCGGCGGCGGGCAGGACGTCGCCCACTCCAGGGAGCGGCCGTAGCCCCACGGGTCGTCGACCTCGATCTTCTTGCCGTACTTGGCCGTCTTCCAGATGTTGTAGAAGAACGGCAGCAGGGACGCGCCCAGCAGGAACGAGAAGATGGTCGAGACGGTGTTGAGCGCGGTGAGTCCTTCGACGGCGAGGTAGTCCGGAATCCTGCGCTGCATGCCGTTCGCGCCCAGCCAGTGCTGGACGAGGAAGGTGCCGTGGAAGCCGATGAACAGCGTCCAGAAGGTGATCTTGCCGAGGCGCTCGTCGAGCATCTTGCCGGTGAACTTCGGCCACCAGAAGTGGAAGCCGGCGAACATCGCGAAGACGACGGTGCCGAAGATCACGTAGTGGAAGTGGGCCACCACGAAGTACGAGTCAGAGACGTGGAAGTCCAGCGGCGGGCTCGCGAGAAGCACACCGGTCAGGCCACCGAAGAGGAAGGTGATCAGGAAACCGGTCGACCACAGCATCGGTGTCTCGAAGGAGAGACTGCCTTTCCACATCGTTCCGATCCAGTTGAAGAACTTCACACCGGTCGGGACCGCGATCAGGAAGGTCATGAAGGAGAAGAACGGCAGGAGAACGCCGCCCGTGACGTACATGTGGTGCGCCCACACCGTCACCGACAGACCCGCGATCGCGATCGTCGCACCGATCAGACCCATGTAACCGAAGATCGGCTTGCGGGAGAAGACCGGGATGACCTCACTGATGATGCCGAAGAATGGTAGAGCGATGATGTACACCTCTGGATGGCCGAAGAACCAGAACAGGTGTTGCCACAGCAACGCGCCGCCGTTGGCCGCGTCGAAGATATGGGCACCGAACTTGCGGTCCGCCTCCAGGGCGAACAACGCGGCGGCCAGGACCGGGAAGGCCAGCAGGACCAGGACACCGGTCAGCAGGACGTTCCAAGTGAAGATCGGCATCCGGAACATCGTCATGCCGGGGGCGCGCATGCAGATGATCGTGGTGATGAAGTTGACCGAACCGAGGATCGTGCCGAAGCCGGAGAAGGCCAGACCCATGATCCACATGTCGGCGCCGATGCCCGGCGAGCGGACGGCGTCCGACAGCGGAGCGTAGGCGAACCAGCCGAAGTCGGCCGCACCCTGCGGGGTGAGGAAGCCGGCCACCGCGATCAGCGAGCCGAAGAGGTACAGCCAGTACGCGAACATGTTCAGCCGCGGGAACGCCACATCGGGCGCGCCGATCTGCAGCGGCATGATCCAGTTCGCGAATCCGGCGAACAGCGGCGTCGCGAACATCAGCAGCATGATCGTGCCGTGCATCGTGAACGCCTGGTTGAACTGCTCGTTCGACATCAGCTGCAGTCCCGGACGGGCCAGTTCGGCGCGCATCAGCAGCGCCATCACGCCGCCGATGCAGAAGAACGCGAACGACGTGACCAGGTACAGCGTGCCGATCGTCTTGTGGTCCGTACTGGTCAACCATTGCACGGTCCTCGTGTCTCGGAATCTCTTCACACCCTGCCTGTGTCCGCCCCCGGGCGAGCGGTCACACTCGCACGACGCGAGGAACATCACGGAAGAAGACGCGAGAAGGGTGTGACGATCCCGGCGGTGCCGGACACGAACGAGACATGAGCAACGACGAGACTTTCGCCGCTGCCTATCGCGAGCACTACTGGGCGGTCAGCCGCTATGTCGCGAGGCGACTTCAGGTGCGGACCGACGAGGTGGAGGAAGTGGTGGCGGAGGTGTTCACCGTCGCCTGGCGACGCCGGGACGACCTGCCGGACACGCCACTGCCCTGGCTGTACGGAGTGGCCCGTAACTGCCTGTCGAACGCGGTACGCAGCCACCGGCGACGGCTGAGGCTCCTTGACCGGCTGGGCAACGAAGAGGCCGCGCACGGCCGGGCCATCGTGAGCAGCCCGGACACCGAAGTGCCCGGCGCCTGGGTTCACGAGGCGCTGGGCAGCCTCTCCCGTACCGACCAGGAGGTCCTGCGCCTGGCCGCCTGGGAGGAACTGGACACCGAGGAGATCGCCGTGGCCCTCGGCTGCGGCAGCCGAGCGGCAGCCATGCGCCTGCACCGCGCCCGGCGCCGCCTGCGCACCGAGATCGACCGCCTGCGACCGGCGGCTCGGGCTTCGGCTCCGGCTCCGGCTCCGGCTCCGGCTCCGGCTCCGGCTCCGGTATCGAAGCCGCTACCGGACCCGGACATCGCGAAATCGACGCCCGGCCATGACCAGAACACGGCCGCCGCCCCTGCCGCGTCGGCCGACCGCGGTCTGTCGATCAGCCGTAATCCGTCGACGACCGGCCCTGACGCGACAACCGGCCCCGGCCCGGCGGCCGACCTCGGCGCGGCAACTCCCCCCGGAGCGGCGACCGCACCCGTCTCCGCCGCCCCCTTCCTCCCGACCTCGCTCAGCGTCCGCGTACGTCTTCTCAAGGGTTTTCGCCATGTCTGACGACGAACTCGACCTTCTCCGCCGAGCCGACCCCGTTCCGGCTGCTTCCTCCCGCTTCGCGGACGGTCCGCTGGACGTCCGTGCGGAGCGGCAGCTCGACCGGCTCCTTGGCCGGACGCCGGACGACCCGATCGGCGGTCGGCGTCGTATCCCCTGGCGCACCCCCCGTCCCCGCCTGCTCTGGGCCGTCGCGGCCACCGCGATCGTCGTGGCGGGTACGTTCACCGCGCTGGTCGGCGGGCCGGGGGCGCAGCCCGCGGTGGCTGCGCCCCGGCCGCTGACCGTGCACGCCCGGTCCGAGCCTCTACCGCTCGCTCAGCTCGCCGAACTGGCCGCAGAGGCGGCCGATGACGGCTCACCGCGGCTGCGCAAGGGCACGCACACCCAGTCGTGGGCCCTCGGCATGGCCGACGGCGAGGCGCCCATCACCCTGCCCGAGGAGCGGATCGTGCGCTGGCGGGCCGACGACAGCCACACCGCCCTGGTGGTGGCGACCGACCCGCGCCATCCGGGCAGCCCCGTCCTCACCGACACGGCTCTCGACGCGCACACCGTGCCGGACGGACACGTGATCAGCCGGACCACCTACCCGCCGAGCTGGAGCGACGCGCCGCCGGAGTCCACCCCGCCGCACACCCCGGCCGCTCTGCGCGCGTACCTCACCGAGGTGGTCCACCCTGGTCGGCCGGCCTCCGGCCACACCTTGTCGACCGGTGAGCTCATTGACGCCACCGCGGAGCTGCTGGGGCACTGGACACTCGGCGCCCGCGAAAGCGCCGCGCTGACGCGTCTCCTCGCGGACACCGGAGACTTGCGTCCCGTCGGAGAGGTCAAGGACCGGCTCGGACGACCGGGTCAGGCGTACGTGCTCAAGGACGGCGACCGGGGCAGCCGTCGCATGCTCGTCCTCGATCCCCGCACCGGTGCCGTCCTCGGCCTGGAGACCACGGTCACCCGCGACGATCCCGAGTACGGCCTGCGGGCCGGCGACGTGATGGAGTACACGGCCTGGATGCGATGAGGGAAGCGCGAGGGCATGAGGTGCCCGCGCCCGGGCAGGCGGTGCTTGCGCGGCATGTCGCCGTGCACGGTCGTGCCAGTCACGCCGTCGATGAGCGCACGCGCCGAAATGGAGAAACTGCCTATGACACAGGGCGAACCGGCCACCAGGAACCCGGACAAAGGCTATGTAGCGCTTCTTGGCTGGAGTCTCAACGCGGTGGAAGCCCTCGACCGGTTCGACCGGAGATACGTCGTCGTGGCGCCGGAGTGGGCCGAAAAGTACTGCGTAGAACACGACATTCCCTACCTGCCGTGGAATTTCGAACGGCTCAACGACCGCTCCATGGAGATCGCCGAAACCCTGCAGAACGAGGGTGTCGACGTCGCGATCCCGCTGTACGAGGAAACGGTCGAATGGGCAGGGGCGATCAACTCCGTTCTGCTCGACAACCCGCGGCTTTACGGTCAGGCCATGCTGCTGCGGGACAAGGCGCTGATGAAGCGCCGCGCGCAACTCGGCGGCATCCGGGTCGGAATCTTCGAGGAAGCCCATGACCGGGACGACGTGACCCGCTTCCTCAAGCGCGTCAATCAGACCCTGCTCAAGCTGGACGGCGACCCTAACGACCCGATCCACCTCAAGGCGTTCGACAAGGCAGGGTGCCTCGGGCACCGCGTCATCCGGACCCCGGACGAGGTCGACACGATTCCGGACGAGGAATTCCCGGTTCTCATGGAATCCCACCTCGACGGCTGGGAGTTCGCGGTCGAGGCGTGGGTACACAACGGGAAGATCAAGTTCCTCAACATCTCCGAATACGTCACCCTTGGATATTCGGTGTTCGTTCCCGCAACACCGGAACTGGAGCGGTACCGCCCGCAGATCACGGCGCAGATCGAGAAGCTCATCAAGACGTTCGACATCGAGTTCGGCTTCGTGCACCCGGAGTATTTCGTCACCAGTGACGGCGAGATGTACTTCGGCGAGGTCGCCTACCGGCCGCCGGGCTTCAAGGTGTTCGAGCTGCTTGAACGGGCATACGGCTTCAACGCCTACCATGCGCTGGTGCTGGCGTTCGACCCGAAGACGACCGAGGAGGAGATCGATGCCTTCTTCCCGCGCGAGGTCGTCGACGCGTCAGGGGTCGCCGGCTGCTTCGGTGTCTACCCGCGCCGCCGCGTCGTCAGCGAGCTCGAGATCCCGGCGGAGACCGAGGACGACGACTACTACGAGTCGCACGACCTCTCGACGCCGCTCGAGGAGACTGTCACCAAGAGGACCGCGTTCGGCACCCACTGGGGCCTGGTGTACTTCTTCGGTGATGACCCTTACCGGATGCGCGACCTGTTGAAGAAGCAGGAAGAGCTCGACTTCTACGTCTGACGACCCCGTGGACGCAGAAGGCCAACCCGAGGGAAACCCTTTGAAACCGACCGTCGACGTCAGCAGTGCGGCCACGACGCTGGACAAGCGTGTGACCTCGCTCGACGACGCCATCCAGGCCATGGCCGAAACCCGCGACTTCGGCAAGCACACGAAGCTGCGGCGGGTCCTGGAAGCACTGCGGCGGGTACTCATGCAGCCGGGCGGCGCCGCGGCGGTCCAGGCCAGGGCGCAGGCCCTTGAGGAGGCCGGGCTTTTCCAGGGGACGGACTGGGCGTCACCGGAGATCCTTGTCCCGGCGCTGGTCAGCGGGAGCCTGCACAGCTCGGACGCGGACACCGTCGTCATGGAGGCGACGAGCGAGCTGCGGATGCTCGCCGTCGCCCGCGGCGACTTCGCGCACCCGACGCTGCCCGCCGATGACGCCCGCCAGTTCCTGTCGCAGGTACTGGCGACCAACCTGGAGCTGCTGTTCAGCTCGCCCGGCGAGGCGGAGCGCGTCCAGCAGGGCCGGACCGCGCAGCTCATCCGGGACCTGTTCCGCCGCCTCGCCGACGAGATCGGTTACGACAGCGTTCTGGACAACCTGGTCGACGAGATCTGGCGGATCCTGCGCCAGCGTCCGATCCAGGTCGAGTCGGTGCAGTCACTGATCACCCGGATCGCGGTCTACCGCAACGACCCGGACGTCGCTCTCGGCGTGTCGTCGGGGCAGGGCATCGACCGGCTCATCACGGGCCTGTTCGGGACCACCGAGGCGTGCCGGGACGACCCGGGCATCGACGTCTTCCGCTCCCGCCTGGAGGCGATGGACACCGGCGGCCTGCAGTACGAGGCGACGGGGTTCGCGCGGGCTATGCACGACACCGGCCTGGTGTCGCCGTACCACGCGGAGCTGCTCCGGTTCCTCCTGCGCGAGAGCGACTACCTCCTCGGTGAGGCGCTCGGCCTCTCCGACACCGGCCGGAACTGCCTGCTGCGCTACAGCCAACTGGTGCACCGGCTGGTCGAGGTGGCCGTCCACCCGCAGACCGCGCAGAGCATCTACGGGCTCGCGCTGCTGCTCGACCGCGGCATCCTCTACGAGCCGCCGGTGGTGCCCGCGCTGTGGCGCCAGCTGTCGCTCGAGCTCTCCCCGGTCGCACGGGAGCGGTTGACGACGATCTTCGGCGACGTGCCGGGGCCGCAGGCGCGTCTTGTCGCGGGGGTCCTCTCGATGCTGGGCCAGCCGCTCGGCGTCGGTCAGGGAGACAACCCCACCTGCCAGTCGGCCCGCGCCCTGTCGATGTGGTCCTACAACGACCCGGACTACCTGCTGCAGATGGTGGTCTGGGCGGCCCGCGACGACGAGATCCTCATGCACTTCGAGGGTCAGCCGATCTCGTCGAAGGACAGCGTGTCCGGAGTCGCGAGCACGCTGCCGATGGACCTGGACCCCGTGTCGCTGCTCGTGGTGCCCCACTTGGACCGGATCTACGCCGAGATGGGTCGGCGCTGCGCCGCGCGGCCCGGGGACCCGCACCGGTGGATCAACCCCGAGTTCCACGGCTGGTGGACGGCCCGTGGGTTCCACATCAACGTCGACGTCGCGACCGGAAACCTGGTCGACCTGGACGAGTTCCTGCGGCAGTTCCACGCCGGCTACCACCCGTTCTACAACGGCGAGCAGCCGCTGATCCACCCGCAGCCGGCCGGCGTCGCCGTCACCGACAGCGCGGCCCGCTACGTCGGCTGGCACGCGATCACGATCCTGCGGGCCGCGCCGGACCCGCAGGACGTGATGCGCGTGTATTTCTTCAACCCGAACAACGACAGCGGCCAGGACTGGGGCGACGGCGTCGTCGTCTCCACCGCGGGCAACGGCGAGCGGTTCGGCGAGGCCTCGCTGCCGTTCGACCAGTTCGCCTCGCGGCTCTACATCTTCCACGCCGACCCGCTGGAGCACGGCGAACCGGAGCGGGTGCCCGCCGATGACGTCACGCGGATCATCGGCTACATCGAGCGCAGCTGGGGCAATGACCGGCTGCCCGCGGGGACGCTGCAAGCCCTCGAAAGGCCCACGACCTTGTGAGCCCGTAGGGCGCGGGTTCGCAGCTCAGCCCTTGACGCAGACGACCTGCTTCAGCTTGGCCACGACCTCGACGAGGTCACGCTGATGCTCCATGACCTGCTCGATCGGCTTGTACGCGCCAGGGATCTCATCCACCACACCTGAGTCCTTGCGGCACTCGACGCCCTGCGTCTGCTCCTCCAGGTCCCGCGTCGAGAAGCGCTTCTTCGCCGCGTTACGGCTCATCCTGCGGCCTGCGCCGTGCGAGGCCGAGTTGAAGGACGCCGCGTTCCCGAGGCCCTTCACGATGTACGAACCCGTGCCCATCGAACCGGGGATGATCCCGAAGTCGCCGCTTCCGGCCCTGATCGCGCCCTTCCGCGTGACCAGCAGGTCCATCCCGTCGTACCGCTCTTCGCTGACGTAGTTGTGGTGGCAGGAGATCACCGGCTCGAAGGTCACCTTCGCCTTCCTGAACTCCTTGCGGACCACGTCCTGGAAGAGCCCCATCATGATCGAGCGGTTGTACTTCGCGTATTCCTGTGCCCAGAAGAGGTCGTTCCGGTACGCCGCCATCTGCGGGGTGTCCGCGACGAACACCGCCAGGTCACGGTCGACGAGGCCCTGGTTGTGCGGCAGCTTCTGGGCCACCCCGATGTGGTGGTCGGCCAGTTCCTTGCCGATGTTCCGGGAACCGGAGTGCAGCATCAGCCAGACCGAACCCGACTCGTCGAGACAGAACTCGATGAAGTGATTGCCGCTGCCGAGCGTTCCCATCTGCTTCGTGGCACGTTCCTGACGGAACTTGACCGCATCGGCGATCCCGTCGAAGCGCGACCAGAAGTCACCCCACGCGGACGTCCCGAACCCGTGCAGCCGCCCCGGATCAACGGCGTCGTCATGCATCCCCCGTCCCACCGGAATAGCCTGCTCGATCTTCGAGCGGAGCCGCGACAGATCTCCCGGCAGATCGTTCGCCGTGAGGGACGTCTTCACCGCCGACATGCCGCAGCCGATGTCGACCCCCACCGCCGCGGGGCACACCGCACCCTCCATGGCGATCACCGAACCGACCGTCGCACCCTTGCCGTAGTGGACGTCCGGCATGACGGCCAGGCCCCTGATCCAGGGCAGGGTCGCCACGTTCTGGAGCTGCTGAAGTGCCACGTCCTCGACCGAGGCCGGGTCCGTCCACATGCGGATCGGTACCTTGGCTCCGGGAACCTCCACGTACGACATAACGTCCTTATTCCCCCGTAGTTGAACAGAAGTGCTCAAAGTCTCTTAGCGCAAATACCGGAGCCAAGGTCCACGAAAGGGATGACGGACCGGCGTCCACGGCGTTGCGTGCGATACACATTGTGTCCACCGGTCGCCCACCAGCGGCAACCGAATATCCCCGGCCATAAGGAGCCCACACGGTGCAGCGGAAGGCCTACGTACCGGGCGTCGCAGCCCTCATCGCGGCGCTGCTCGCCGGCTGCACGGGCGGGGGTGCGCTCGGCGGTGAGCCGGACGACTCGAAGCCCGGCGAGACCGGCAGCACGACCGCGGCCGCCGAGCCCGGCAAATACCGCACACTGCGCGAGCCCTGCAGCCAGGTCGACCCCAGCTCGCTCGACTCGATGCTGCCCGGCATCGAGGAGATGCCGGACGAGGATCAGCAGGAGAAGGCGTACGAGGGCGTGCCGACCGTCACGTACGACACCGACCGGCGTGTGGGCTGCCGCTGGAAGGTGGAGTCCTCGGACGCCACCCACCATCTGCTCGTCGACTTCGAGCGCGTCGTCTCGTACGACACCTCCGTGAGCGACGACACCCGCGCGACGGAGGTCTACTCCTCGAAGGCGCAGAAGGCCGATCTGTCCGAGCCTTCCGGCACCGCGACCTCCGAAGAGGGGGGCACCACGGAGGCCGGGCCGTCGGACGGCGCCGGTACAGATACGGACGAGTCCGGCAAGGGTGACGACAAGGGCAAGGGGAAGGGCAAGGGTGACGCGGGCGACAGTGCCTCCAGCGGCAACCCGCAGGAGGCCGTCACACCCCTCGGCCTCGAGCCCCGCATCCTCGACGACCTGGGCGACGAGGCCTTCCTCGACGACGCGCTGACCACGTCCGCTTCCGCGACCCGGCACCGCACGGTGACTGTGGTGTTCCGCACGTCGAACGTCATCGTGACCGTCGAGTACGACGAGCAGCCGGGGCGTCGCACAGACATCCCCGACAGCAAGGAAATGCAGGACAAGGCGCAGGAACTGGCCGGAACGCTGGCCGACAAGTTCAGCGATTAGGGATGGTTTCGGCGGGTGCCCGGCTCTCCGGAACCGGAGTCGTCCGCGTCGGGCACGGCGTACCGTGGCCCATCGAACCGACGACAGCCGTCTTGAGCGACTTGAGTGAAGGAACCATGCACCGACCAGCACAGCGACTCACCCGCATACTCACCTGCGCAGCCGCCGTACCGGTGATCCTCATTGCCTCCGGCTGCTCCTCCGACTCCGACTCGGGCTCGGACGGGGCCAAGAAGGACTCGGGTTCGAAGGCTTCCGCCTCGGCCTCGGGCAAGGGCAAGGACAAGGCCGCGAGCGTGGAGAAGGCGGCGTTCAGCAAGCTGCCCGAGCCCTGCGAGGTCCTGTCGAAGAAGTCGCTCGACGACCTCGTCCCGAAGACCAAGGACAAGTCGGGCAAGGCGGGCACGTCCGACGACACGTCCGCGCGCGGCACCTGCTCCTGGGACAGCCTGGAGAACAACGGCGTCGACGGCTCGCAGTTCCGCTGGCTGCGCGTCTCGCTGATGCGCTTCGACTCGGACGCGTCCCTCGGCAGCGGCGCCAAGCGCGCGCAGAACAGCTTCGCCAAGCAGGTCGCGGACGCGCAGGCGACGGATGGCGCGAAGAGCGTCAAGACGGAGCCGGTGCCGGGGATGGGCGACCAGACGACGGTCGTGCACTACGACCTGAAGAAGGACAAGGAGAACTTCAAGCAGCAGACGGTCGTGACACGCGTGGAGAACGCGGTCATCACGATCGACTACAACGGCGCGGGCCTCGCGGGCGACAAGGCGCCGAGCTCGAAGGACCTGTCGAAGTCCGCCGAGAAGGCCGCGAAGGAGGCCGCGGAGGCGGTCGTCTCCGCGAACAAGGCGGGCGGCGGCTCCTCCTCGGAGGGCTCGGACAGCCCGAAGCCGAACGACTCCAAGTCCAGCGACAAGCCCAAGTCGGGTGCCAAGTCGGACTCCAAGTCGAGCTCCAAGTCGAGCGCCAAGACCAAGAGCTGACACCGGACGCGTAGACCGCGGCACGCACCACGCGTGCAACTCGCGGCGCAGTCAAGGCAGTTGTGGAGCCCGGCCCCTCTGGCGGCCGGGCTCCTGCCGTACCGGCACACCGTGTTCCGCATGCGTGTGCCAGGCTGTCGCTCGCAACAAACCGAACAGGGAGGGGTTCGCGGGTGGCCGCGATGCAGCTGACACGCACGCACCGAATACTCATCGGCGTGGTCGTAGCCGGTGCGGTCGTCATCGCCGCGATCGGTTTCGCGGGGTCGTACACGGCCGTGCGTGACCTGGCCGAGCAGAAGGGCTTCGGCGGCTTCTCGGTGGTCTTCCCGATCGGCATCGACGCGGGTATCTGCGTCCTGCTGGCGCTCGATCTCCTGTTGACATGGATCCGTATCCCCTTCCCGCTGCTGCGCCAGACGGCGTGGTTGCTGACGGCGGCGACGATCGCCTTCAACGGCGCGGCGGCCTGGCCCGACCCGCTGGGTGTGGGCAT